>JALXFQ010000278.1 GCA_027067235.1 Gammaproteobacteria bacterium | reverse complement strand
CGGGGTCGTGCATCTGACCCTGCAGACCGGTGGCCAGCACATCAGCCATTTTCAGCATGTCGATAAGCACGCGCGAAGGATGTTTGACCATGGGCACCGAAAAAAACAGTGTCAACCCGCCGGTGGAATGGCTTTTCAGGGTTTTGTCATCCAGCTTGCCGGGCTGGTACAGATCAGCCACGCTAAACAGCGTTTCTTTCAGGGTTCCCGGGCGTACCTTGTGATAGAAACCGCCGTCGTACTGCAGTTTCTCGCGCAAGAACAAACGCTGCAGATCCTTGCCCAGAAAGGTTTTACCGGGCCGCGCCAGGATATGTACATACAACACGAATTTGTAGTCCCGGTAGAACGCCGCCAGTTCCTCCGCTCTTTCCTGCGGGGGCAGTCTTTCGCCGGGAACGGATACGCGGCGGCCGAGCAGTCCGGCAATGGTTTCCGCCGCCACATCCAGTTGCCTGAAATCGCTGGCCGCCGGTTCGCGGCGCTGGTTGAGCAATGGCATGCGCAGGGCCAGGTTGCCGAACTTGCCGATTTCCTGATGTCTGGCCACGTTATACCAGATATTGCCAAAGGTGCTTTGTCCAACCAGTTCGATGGTGTTCGCGCTTTCTTCGAACTCGGCCAGTACCGGAAAAACCTGTTTTTCCAGCAGACTCCACAGCACCGGCCTGCCGCTTTTGATATAAGCGACGTGGTCGAGCTGTTCGTCCAGTTCGCCGTCCAGCTTCAGGTCCATGTCCTGGCGGCAGGTATTGATATCGAAAACCGCTTTGTCCGGTTTTGCCGGCTTGTGGCTATGGGGGACTGCTTCCTCGCCCGCCGCGCTGTCGATGCTGGCAAAATCAAAAGCATCGCCGATAGCGGCATCCGGTTGCTCATCCGGCTCGGTCACGGGATGAAACGCTTTCGGTACATGCAAGGCCGGCTCGTCGCGCTGTTCGCCCAGACGATGTGGATTATGATGATGCTTGCGGCGCAGCGTGGTGAACACAATGACACCGATAAACACCAGGCCGATCAGCAACAAGGCCAGACGCAGACTCATGCTCAACCTACCTGTGCCGCTATTTCCACGGCCTGATCAATATCCACCGCCACCAGCCGCGATACGCCCGGCTCGCCCATGGTGACGCCGATCAGTATGTCCGCCGCTTCCATGGTGATCTTGTTATGGGTAATAAAAATCAGTTGCGAGTGCTCTGCCAGATCGCGCAATACCGCCGTATAGCGATGCACATTGGCGTCATCCAGCGGCGCGTCGACTTCATCCAGCAAACAGAACGGCGCCGGATTCAGTTCGAAGATGGCAAATACCAGGGATACTGCCGTGAGCGCCTTCTCGCCGCCGGAAAGCAGATGGATGGTACTGTTGCGCTTGCCCGGTGGTCGCGCCATCACCGTCACGCCGGCATCCAGCATGTCATCGCCAGTCAGCTCCAGAACAGCGTGGCCACCGCCGAACAATCGCGGAAAGAACTGCTGGAAGCTGGCGTTGATGGCGTCGAAGGTTTCCCGAAACCGGGTGCGGGTTTCGTTGTTGATCTTGCGAATGGACGCTTCCAGCAGCTCCAGGGCGCGCACCAGGTCATCGTACTGTGAATCAATATGGGTCTTGCGTTCGGCCTGTTCTTCATACTCATCGATGGCGGCCAGATTGACCGCGCCGAGCTTGATGATCCGGGAACTGACATCGGCCACCTCCCGCGACATGGAATCCACCGACACGTCGTCGGCCAGGGTCTGGCAGATTTCTTCGGGTATGACGCCGTGTTCAGCCA
>JALXFQ010000277.1 GCA_027067235.1 Gammaproteobacteria bacterium | reverse complement strand
CTGGGGCCGGCAAAGCGCTGGCAAGTTGCAGCAATTCGGTTTTAATGTGGAATGGCGCGAATATGCCATGCCTCATTCGGTGTCTGTGGAGGAAATACAGGATATCGGCCTCTGGCTGAGGCGGGTTTTATCCCGCTGGGCCTGGCTCGTCGCCGGTGGCGACGGGATGCTGCGGATTGGTGATCCACTCGCTCCAGGAACCGATGTAGGTGCGCGAGCCGTGAAGTCCGGCGATTTCCATGGCCAGCATGTTGTGGCAGCAGGTAACGCCGGAGCCGCAGGTATGAATCACGTGATCCGGCGGCGTGTCACCCAGCAGCTGTACAAATTCCTCGCGCAGTTGTTCCGCGCCGAGAAAATTGCCGGCGATGTCGAGATTGTCTTCAAACGGCCGGTTCAGCGAACCCGGGATATGGCCCTTGACCGCATCCAGCGGATCTCTTTCGCCCGCGAAACGGTCTTCCGGGCGGGCGTCGATCAGTATGTGGCCGGCATCGGACAGGCAGTTTTCAACCCGCTCGCAGGCGACCCACAAGTCGTCATGCAGGCGGGCGACAAAATGGCCAGGTTCGACCAGCGGCTTTTCGTCAGTAAGCGGACGGTTTTCCCGTTTCCAGCGGGGAAAGCCGCCGTCGAGCAAGGCCACGGACTGCATGCCCAGCCAGCGTAATGACCACCATAAACGCACCGCCATGGAGCCGAACGCATCGTCGTAAATAATGACCTGGGCGTCGTTTTTCAGCCCCAGCCTGACCAGCGTGTCGGCCAGTTCAGCGGGCGATGGCAGGGGATGGCGTCCGCTGCTGTCGGTCACTTTTCCCGCCAGATCCTGTTCCAGATCAACGAAGCGCGAGCCGGGGATATGTTCTTCGTCCCAGGCGTTGGCGCCATAGGCCGGGTCTGCCAGCGAGTAGCGGCAATCGAAAACAATCCAGTCCGGATTGTCCAGGTTGGCTTGCAGCAGCTCGGGCGTAATGATGGTGCTGTATTTCATGGAAGGGAAAAGAGGGGGGCCTGGGCCCCCTCTGTATTTCCTTAGTAACCGCCCTTGCGCAGGACGAAGGGCAGGCCGGCGATGCGGTTGCCCTGTTTGCTGGGCGCCAGCGGGAACAGGGTGTACAGATCCTTGCTGCTGGGTTTTTTACCCCAGCGCTTGCCCATACCCTTGAGAATTTCCCGCTCCATGGGCTGATTGTTGCCGTTGTCGATGTACTCCTCGCGCAGGTAGTTCAGCACGTCCCAGTGTTTCTCGGTGAGTTCAATGCCCTCCTTTTCCGCCAGCGCCCTGGCGACATCCTCATCCCAGTCCAGGTAATTGACCAGATTGCCGTTTTCATCGGTCTCGATGGTCTTGCCGTTTACTTCAATAGCCATAAAAGTAATCTCCTTGAATATTGCTGTGGTTGATTAAATAGCTGAAACGCTTTTGTGCGGTATGAACAGGCCGCAGCCAAGATGACGGTGCTTGCCCAGTCCACGCTGCTGCAGTCTGATCGACTCGTCGATATCGAGGTCGGCAAGCAGCAGACTGCGCGTGAACAGCGGGCCGTCTGCTGACTGAATCTCGTGGGTCTTGCCGCACAGGGCCTTGCGCGGCTGAATGCCCATGTTTCCTAAACGGGTGATGGTGCTGTCCAAGAATTCTTCTTCGCTCTGTTCGCGATCAGCAACAATATAATGGGACCAGATATTGGTCTCCTTGCTCAGCAGTTTTGTCGCCGGCGCGGATAAGGTCATGGCGTATTCTCCCATCTGCAGGGTTTTGCCCGCAAGTGTTTC
>JALXFQ010000276.1:3736-5233 GCA_027067235.1 Gammaproteobacteria bacterium | reverse complement strand
GCTTCCCTGCGTTCCCAGCGCTGGAACTGAAAACAGCCCATGAACTTGTCCAGCAACGCCTCGGGCAGATCGCGAAACAGCGGCGATTGCGCCAGTTGCCGGCGGCTGAGCAGATAGCGGCGGGAATCGGTCAGCATGCGCCTTCAGACATTCAGCGCCTGTTCCAGATCAGCGAGAATGTCCCCGATGTCTTCAATACCCACGCACAGGCGTATCATCTCCGGCGTCACGCCCGCCGTCTTCAGTTCGTCTTCGGTGAGCTGGCGATGGGTAGTGGATGCCGGGTGACAGGCCAGCGACTTGGCGTCGCCGATGTTCACCAGACGTTTGAACAGGCCCAGCGCATCATAAAACTGTACGCCGGCATCGAATCCGCCCCTGATGCCAAACGTCAGCAGCGAGGCCGGTCGACCGTGCATGTATTTTTGCGCCAGATCGTAATAGGGATCGCCTTTCAGACCGGCGTAACGCACCCATTCCACCTTGTCGTGGCCCTGCAGATATTCCGCCACTTTCAACGCATTGTCGCAATGGCGCTCCATGCGCAGCGGCAGGGTCTCAATGCCCTGCAACAGCAAAAACGCATTCATGGGCGATAGCGCCGAACCGGTATTGCGCAGCGGCACAGTGCGAGCGCGGGCTATAAACGCCGCCTCGCCAAAGGCTTCGGTATAGACCACGCCGTGATAGGACGGCTCGGGCTGGCTCATCATGGGAAACTTGTCGGCATGCTCCGCCCACGGAAACTTGCCGGAATCCACGATCACCCCGCCCAGGCTGTTGCCGTGACCGCCCATGTATTTGGTCAGCGAATGCACCACGACATCCGCGCCAACGTCGATGGGTTTGAACAGCGCCGGCGTCGCCACCGTGTTATCCACGATCAGCGGAATGCCGTGGCGATGCGCCACTTCCGCCAGCGCCGCCACATCGACTATATTACCTGCCGGATTGCCAATGCTTTCGCAATACACCGCGCGGGTGCGCTCGTTGATCTGCGCCTCCACCGCCGCGGCGGTATCGCCATCGGCAAAGCGCACCTCGATACCCTGATTGGGCAGCATGTGTTTGAACAGCGTGTAAGTACCGCCATACAGCTGCGGCGGCGTGACGATATTGTCGCCCGCCGTGGTGATATTCAGAATCGCGTAATTGATCGCCGCGCTGCCCGCGCTCACGCCCAGCGCCGCCAGACCGTTCTCCAGCGCTGCGCAGCGCTTTTCCAGCACATCCACCGTGGGATTCATGATGCGCGTATAGATATTGCCCGGCACCGCCAGATTGAACAAATCCGCGCCATACTGGGCATTGTCGAACTCGTAGGCAACGGTCTGATATATTGGTACGGCAACCGATTTGGTAGTCGGCTCGGTATCATACCCGGCGTGGATAGACAGGGTGGCGTCTTTCATTTTTATCTCCTCCGATGTTTGGCCCTATTAGCCCCTATTTCGGCGCTGGCGTCCAGAGGGTTTTATATTTTGGGGACACAATACT
>JALXFQ010000276.1:0-3636 GCA_027067235.1 Gammaproteobacteria bacterium | reverse complement strand
CTGGTCTCCACGATGCCCTGTTCATCCCTGCCCGCCAGATGAGCGTGCACGCTGCTCCAGCGATAATCCCAGGCCTTGTCCACCATCCCCGCCTTTACCGGGTTCAGTTCCACATACGCCACCGCGCGCAGCAGCCAGCTCTCGTGCATCGGGTAAGACGCAAACCGCCCCTGCCACAAATAACCGCGCCAGTTTTCCCGGAAATTGATCATGCGCGTATAGCGCCGGTGGACTTCGCCGATACCCCGGCCCAGATTCGACCCCTTGTCCGGCTTGACAATCAGGTGCACGTGATTGGTCATCAGGCAATACGCCCAAATCTCGATGCCTTCCTTCCCGCACCACTCCTTCAGCAGCGACAGATAGGCTTCGTAATCCTCATCACGAAAAAAAACATCCTGACGGCGATTGCCGCGCTGGGTGATGTGATGCGGATATCCCGGTAATACCACTCTTGCCAGTCTTGCCATGAGGGGAGGATAGCATATAGATAAGTTATGTGTCCCCGGAATACACCATGTGTCCCCGGAATACACCGGAATACACCCGGAATACGCCCGGAATACGGAATAAGAGGCTTCGAGATTTATTCGCCGTAATGCGACCACATCCGCAAAACATGGATGGCGCGCTTTTCCTCGATCACCTGGCAAACGAGACGATGCTGGATATTGATTCGGCGGGAATAAAACCCGGACAGGTTGCCGACGAGTTTTTCATATCGTGGCGGCGTCTGGAAAGGATCAGTCTCCAGCAAAGCAAGCAGCGACGCGCATTTGTCTTTCAACCCGGCCTGCTTGATCTTTTTGGCGTCTTTGACCGCCTGTTTTGACAAGACAACCCGCCAGGTCACCAATCCAGTTCCGCCAGAGGGGTTCCCAGCTCCAGAGGCTCTGCCGCGGCTTCGCGTATGCTCTGCGCGAGTCCGGGTACCTGATTGAGAAACAGCGTTTCCTCCACAGCCCGCCAGTCATCCGCGCTCAACACAACAAAATCTTCCCCATTACGGCGCGTCACGCGCAAAACATCGTGCTCACTAATGACTTCATCGACGGCAGACTTGAGCTGCTGGCGGAACAAATTGGCGGATATTTCTTTCATGTTTTTACCGTACGACAGTACCGTACTGCTGTCAAGGCGACATAAATCAATCCTGATACCTCAGGGCGTCCCAGGAATATCCCGGAATCCGCCCGTCGGTGATTCGCGACATACTCGGTTCAAGCCAGCTGGGATGTTGAACATTCGCCGTCAACGGGCTCAATCTGCAGCGTCACGTGGGTGATTTCAAACCGGTCATGCAGGGTCTGTTCGATCGCGTGGCGGATCGTTTCAGTCTCGTGTAACGGTTGATCCACGACTTCAATATGGGCTTCGAAATGAATGTCGTTTTCCGCCACTTCCCAGAGATGAAGATGGTGAATCCCCTCGACGCCCGGGACGGCCGACGCCGCGTCCCGAACTTCATTCAACGACAGCCCATCCGGCGTAGCCAGCATGAAAATGCCCAGCGAACGCCCCAGTATTTGCAGGCTTTCCTTCAGCACATACAGGCCGATCAAAACGGTCAATACCGGGTCAATCCAGTAGATATCCCAAAAGGTAATCGCCAGTCCGCCCAGAATGACGCCGATACTGGAAATGGCATCGGAAAACAGATGCAGATAGGCCGCTTTGAGGTTCATGTTCTGTTTTGAACCACGGTGCAGCAACCAGGTGCCGAGTACATTGGCCACCAGACCAATCGCTGCGACGGTAGTCATCACTACGCCGCCGATGGGATGAGGATCATTGAAGCGATGCCAGGCTTCAACGAACAGATAGACACTAATGGCAACCAGTGCGCCAGCATTGATGACCGCGGCAAGCACCTGCGCACGCTTCAAGCCAAAGGTGTGTTTCTCCGAGCGGGGGCGGGCGTCGAGACGAATGGCGATCCACGCAATAATCACGGCGATGCCATCGCTGAAATTATGCAGGGCATCCGACAGCAGTGACAGGCTGCCAGATATGATGCCGCCGATGACCTCCGCAATCGTAATAATGAAATTCAGGAGTATGACAACAGCCAAACGCCCACCGCTCTCGGGTACTTCGTGTTCGTGAGAATGTGCGCTCATTTTTCAGATCTAGTGATTGGCTGCCTTGTAGTTAAGGTAGTTCTGTAGTTCTGGTGAAATAGTTCTGGGAATTCTGGGGGGAATTCTGGGCAGGGAATTCTGGGGACACATGACAGGGAATTCTGGGGACACATGACAGAACTCAATGATTCGCGTGTGCCCGTTATCAACAACCCTCCCATCAGTCTCCCAAAGAATCCATTAGTGTCTCCGTCATTCCCGTCGAAGATACTGGGCCACAACAAGCCTGTCAAAACCGCCAGCCATCATCATTCATTAATATCCCCGACGAAACAGAGCAACCCTTGCCGTTCACGGCTATAATCCCGCCATCTCAACATTCGTGAACAGTCTTATGAAGAAGCATCCGAAACCGACCGACATCAAGCTGCATCAGAAATCCCGTATTCTGGAGCTGAGTTTTGACGACGGAACGACCTACAACCTGCCTGCGGAGTATTTGCGGGTGTATTCGCCTTCGGCTGAGGTGCGCGGTCATGCGCCGGGCGAGGAGGTGTTGCAGGTGGGCAAAGAGAACGTGAACATCGAGGGCATTCAGCCGGTGGGCACTTACGCCATTGTGTTGCAGTTTGACGATGGTCACGACACCGGCATATATTCGTGGGAGTGGCTGAAGAAGCTGGGCGAGGAGCAGGAGCAGCTTTGGGCTGATTACCTGAAGCGTCTGGAGGAAGCCGGTCACAAGCGGAATCCCAAACCCACGATCAACTAGGCAAGTCCATCCCCATGAGCGACGACAAGCAAACCACCCATTTCGGTTTCCGCGAGGTACCGCAGGAGGAGAAGGTCAAACTGGTGGGACAGGTGTTCCATTCAGTGGCGGACAAGTACGATATCATGAACGATGTCATGTCCGGCGGTCTGCATCGTTTGTGGAAACATTTCACCATTTCGCAAAGCGGCGTGCGGCGCGGTCAGCGGGTGCTGGATCTGGCGGGCGGCACCGGCGATCTGGCGCGCAAGTTCGTGCAGCGCGTGGGCGATACCGGCGAGGTAGTGCTGGCTGACATCAACGAATCTATGTTGCAGGCCGGGCGCGATGCGCTTACCGACCGCGGCATCATCAAGAATATCGACTATGTGCAGGCCAACGCCGAATGCCTGCCGTTCCCGGACAATCATTTCGACTGCATTACCATCGGCTTCGGCCTGCGCAATGTCACCGACAAGGACGCCGCGCTGGCGTCCATGTACCGCGTACTCAAGCCCGGCGGGCGGCTGCTGGTGCTGGAGTTTTCCAAACCGGTGGTTCCCGGCCTGAGCCAGGTGTATGACGCCTATTCGTTCCACATTCTGCCCAAGCTGGGCAAGTTGATTACCGGCGACGAGGAAAGCTATCAGTATCTGGTGGAATCCATCCGCAAGCACCCGGATCAGGTGCATTTGCGCGAGATGATGGAGGATGCGGGCTTTGAGCAGGTCAGTTATCACAACATGACTGGCGGGATTGTGGCGCTGCACAAGGGTTTCAAGTTCTAATGGCGCTGCCTTTACC
>JALXFQ010000275.1 GCA_027067235.1 Gammaproteobacteria bacterium | reverse complement strand
CCCAATCGGATCACTGGTGATATAGCGCCCGGTCTCCGGGTCGTAATAGCGGTGCCAGTTGTAGTGTAACCCCGATTCCCCATCGAAGTATTGCCCGGGAAAGCGCAGGTTGACGACGGTGGCGTTGCCGTCTGCGTCGGGGTCTTCGTTGGCGGCCTGTTCGCCGAAGCCCAAGCTGTCGTTGCGCCAGGTGATGTTGCCGGTCGGGTTCATGCCCGCGCGCGGCGTGTTGAGGTGGTCGCTGACCAGATAAATGATCTCGTCGTTATGCAACTGGCCATTCGCGTCCCGGCGGGTTTCTATCTGGGCGACTGGCGTAGCGCCGTTCCATACGTAATCGCGAATCGGCGAACCGTCGGTCAGGGTTTCGGCGATGAGACGGTTCTGGCTGTCGTAGTGATATACCGTCTCTGCGCCATCGGCCAGTGTTTTGCGGGTGCGCAGGCCGTTGGCGTTGTAGAGATATTGCGCCTTGAGCTGCCCATTCTCGAACAGTTTCCACAACCGGCCGCCTGCCGCGGCCAGCGCGGGTATGAAGCGGTGGTGGTTTGAACGGGCCGGGTTCATGGGTTTAATGTTTGTCGGGTTGAGGGTTGGGTTTCATGGCTATTTTGGATTCGTTTTGCTCAGTTTCAGCGAGCACGATGGCTCTACCCAACCTTGCAATACGTAATATGGACCGTGCTCTGGAAGAATGTTTCTATTGGCTATCACTGCCCACTCTGAAGCAATTGACTCAGTTGAAAACAATCCATAAATATTAACGTTACCTGCATACTCTTTAAATTTATTCCTAATAGATTTTGAATATGGGAATACTGCAAGAACACTATCTAAATGAATATTTACAACATCAAACCCGATAGATTTCCAACCACTATCTGACAACCTTTTCTCTATTTGAGGTATGCAATCAAAATCATCATCGCACAATGCTGAGGTATAAGCTGCCAACAATGCTGTATCCTTAAAGATGGGCATTCCTTTCTCGATCCATTGGTCTGGAATGCAATTAAGCCACGGTTCATAGGAAACCGACACCAGTTCGACCTCCATGCATTCCTTTGACTTAAATTTATATAATTCTTTAAGCACAACATTAAATTCATCCGGATTAATATCGCGAAGTTCAGGCCATGCTAGATCATCGGCTGTTAGAATATATTCTGAATCTTGCCGAAGGCTGTCCCTTATAGGAAACGTTGTTTCCCAAAACCCTTTTTTACGCAATATACTGGGATGAACTTTTACGGAGAACCCTAATAATCTTCGTTCACAATACTTCAACTCTACCACCATCCCAAGATCCTTGGGTCTTTAACAGTACATTGTGGAATACTTGGAATCACAACACGCGTAGCCCCACCTTTACCAATACTTTTATCTCTCACCCATTTGCACTTACAATCTGACATCCTCTGTCGAACAATATAGATATGATAGTGATTTAGAAAGCCATCTAGTTGAGGGTACCGATTTCTATGAGAGTCTTTTGAGAAGCACTGAGTACCCTCGGGAGGATTACATTGCGGACAATCCTCGCACTCTTCATCCGGCGGATCGTGAGGCAATGAATCCGTTCGGTCAGGAAGCGCTTGCGGAATCAGCCAGCCAGCTGCCGCCCCCAAACCGCCGCCCAACAAGCCGCCCAAAACCCTGCCGCCTGGGTGAGGAATGAGACGTCCGACCCGGCTACCCCACTGAGCGCCAAACTTGGCGCCATCAACCACGGCGGAACCCGCCAGACCTGCTGGGTCGGCAGCATTACCGGGATTCCCCCCAACATACCCAAACGTATTGATCCCGCCAACCAGCCCAATCGGATCACTGGTGATATATCGCCCGGTCTCCGGGTCGTAATACCGGTTCCAGTTGTAATGCAGTTTACTCTCCTGGTCAAAATATTGCCCGGGAAAACGCAGGTTGACGACAGTGGCGTTGCCATCGCCGTCGGGGTCGTCATTGGCGGCCTGTTCGCCGAAGCCTACGCTGTCGTTGCGCCAGATGATCTGACCGGCCGGGTCCATGCCGATGCGCGGCGTATTCAGGTGGTCGCTGAACAGGTAGATGATGTTGTCGTTGTGCAGTTTGCCGGCGGCGTCTCTGTAGGTTTCGATCTGGGCGACGGGACGGTCGTCGGCCCAGATATAGTCGCGCAGGGGCTGGCCTGTCTGGCTGGTCTCGGCGATGAGGCGGCCCTGGCTGTCGTAGTGATATACCGTCTCTGTACCATCGGCCAGTGTTTTGCGGGTGCGCTGGCCGCTGGCGTTGTAGGTGTATTGCGCTTTTTGCTGGCCGTTATCGAACAGTTTCCAAAGCCGGCCGCCTGCCGCGGCCAGCGCGGGTATGAAGCGGTGGTGCTTTGAACGGGCCGGGTTCATGGGTTTATTGCTTGTCGGGTTGAGGATTGGGTTTCATGGTTTTTGATTCATTCTGTTTTGATTCGTTTCTTGCTGGGCTTCGTGATTACATAACCGCTAGACATATCTATTGACTTGAGCAATTCAGCCTGATTAACATTATTTTTCAATTGACTCCGACCCAATCGGTTCAATATTTGGATCTTCAAAGTGCACTAGCGCACCCACATCAGTCATAACCATCACACCTTTACATAAATAGTCCCATTCATCCTTTGGGAAGTTAGCAGAATATTCATCTGTATCTATAGAAAATACAATGGTCCCACACTCGCCGTTTGGAAGTCTCACACGATCCCCTAATTTTGCTACGGTACCATCAGGATATTTCATTTCAAACTCTCAGCTTGCAATCACGGTGATAATGGTGGGAAACCAGAATTTAAATCAACCCAACCAGGTGCAGGAGGTGGTGCAGAAGCATCGGGGTTGTTTTTATTCCAGAAACATTTACATGAGTTAGGATTTTGATTGACAACAAATAAATTTAAATGAGGTCGTCCAATCGGATAATGGTCATGATCAGTGTGCGGACCAATATATCCAATAGTTCCTTTTGGATACGGGGTACAAGGTGGACATTCATCTTCACACCTCTCCTCCGGCGGATCATGAGGCAATGAATCCGTTCGGTCAGGAAACGCTTGCGGAATCAGCCAGCCAGCTGCCGCCCCCAAACCACCGCCCAATAAACCGCCCAAAAGCCTACCGCTTGGATGGGGTATAACACTTCCGACGCGACTACCCCACTGAGCGCCAAACCTGGCGCCATCAACAACGGCGGAACCCGCCAGACCTACTAGGTCGAAAGCATTGCCGGGGTTCCCCCCAACATACCCAAACGTATTGATCCCGCCATCCAGCCCAATCGGATCACTGGTGATATAGCGCCCGGTCTCCGGGTCGTAATAGCGGTTCCAGTTGTAGTGTAACCCCGATTCCCCATCGAAGTATTGCCCGGGAAAGCGCAGGTTGACGACGGTGGCGCTGCCGTCTCCGTCGGGGTCGTCGTTGGCGGCCTGTTCGCCGAAGCCCACGCTGTCGTTGCGCCAGATGATATTACCGTTCGGGTTCATGCCCACGCGCGGCGTATTCAGGTGGTCGCTGAACAGGTAGATGATGTTGTCGTTGTGCAGTTTGCCGGCGGCGTCTCTGTGGGTTTCGATCTGGGCGACGGGACGGTCGTCGGCCCAGATATAGTCGCGCAGGGGCTGGCTGGTTTCGGCGATGAGGCGGCCCTGGCTGTCGTAGTGATATACCGTCTCCGTGCCATCGGCCAGTGTTTTGCGGGTGCGCTGGCCGCTGGCGTTGTAGGTGTATTGTGCTTTTAACTGGCCGTTGCCGAACAGTTTCCATAGCCGGCCGCGCTGGTTGTACTGGAATGTACGCTGGCCGCCGTGGTCGCTGAGGGTGTTGCCCGCCGGGTCAAGCTGGACGGCCTGGTTGTCGCGTTGGGTCATGCGGTTGCTGGCGGAATGCATGCTTTGGCTTTCATGATCCTTGAATTGTTGTTGATGTCCCCAGAATTACCAGAATTATCACTGGCGTGGTGCCGTTCCACATATAATCATGGTTGATGTCCCCAGAATTCCATCCCCAGAATTCCCCGGCGGATTCCCACGCACATACCCAAACGTATTGATCCCGCGATCCAGTCCGACTTGATTATTCCTCGACTTCTAGAATATCCTTTCGTGTTTCTGGTATTAGGAGAAGGATGGTTTTACCTAACCAGTTACAAGCAAGCTCCTTATCCATTGTTTTTAATGTGGAGAGTTTTATCGAAATAGGCACTCCAACTTTTTTTTTGTCCTGCATTTTCGAAATTAATAAACATTCTGCTTTAGGGTCATAGCGCAGACTGAAATCGCGTCCTAACACATCTTCAACTTCCATAAATCCTTCGCTTTTGTATGTCTATATAGGGGTGTCAACCCCGGTAAGCGGAGGCCAATCGGACTCCGGTACCCCTTTTAGGCACTTGGTGTAACGTTCAAATGCGGCATTTTTACAAATGCGAATGGCTTGCCTAGAGTTTCCGGGGTACATTGGGCCTGCGAGTGCTTCACATAATGCTTCTTCATATTCCAAACGTTTTTCACATTTATCGTCAGTATCATCACATTGGTCACGGGGCTCATTTGGAGATAAATCAGGCAAGCTACATGCCCCGGAAGTAATGCAATAATATAATATGCCGCCTCCGAGAAGCCCCCAACCTAGTGGTCCTGCTCCGCCTAATCCCCAAGGAATAGCATAATACGTCCCTTCAGGATCCGAAAACCCCAGCGGATTCCCTCCCGCATACCCAAACGTATTGATCCCGCCATCCAGCCCAATCGGATCACTGGTGATATAGCGCCCGGTCTCCGGGTCGTAATACCGGTTCCAGTTGTAATGCAGTTTACTCTCCCGGTCAAAATATTGCCCGGGAAAGCGCAGGTTGACGACGGTGGCGTTGCCGTCTGCGTCGGGGTCTTCGTTGGCGGCCTGTTCGCCGAAGCCTACGCTGTCGTTGCGCCAGATGATATTACCGCTCGGGTCCATGCCGATGCGCGGTGTGTTGAGGTGGTCGCTGAACAGGTAGATGATGTTGTCGTTGTGCAGCTTGCCTGCGGCGTCTCTGTGGGTTTCGATCTGGGCGATGGGACGGTCGTCGGCCCAGATATAGTCGCGCAGGGGCTGGCTGGTTTCGGCGATGAGGCGGCCCTGGCTGTCGTAGTGATATACCGTCTCCGTGCCATCGGCCAGTATTTTGCGGGTGCGCTGGCCGCTGGCGTTGTAGGTGTATTGTGCTTTTAGCTGGCCGTTGCCGAACAGTTTCCACAGCCGGCCGCCCGCCGCGGCCAGCGCGGGCATGAAGCGGCGGTAGTTTGAACGGGCCGGGTTCATGGGTTTATTGTTTGTCGGGTTGAGGGTTGGGTTTCATGGTTTTTGATTCGTTCTGTTTTGATTTGTGGGTTGTTGGGGTTCGTGCTTCAACCAACCTATGAGCTGCGGTCTCTATCAAAATGACATCACCACTAGACAAATCTATTGACTTGAGATATTCAGCCTGATTAATATTATCCCCATGCAGTATATTAATCCTATATATAGAATCCGAATTATTTACCACTACGCCTAAATCGCAGTAACCAGATCTACCAATATTTTTACTAAATACAAGGTCGGAGTTTTTAAAGACGTTAATACTTTCACACCGACGCCCATATCTCTTCACTGGGATACTAAGTTTTGCATTACCAACTACAGCCTCCTTCTCTGACTCTTCTAGGTGAATTGTCACGTTTTCATCGTCAGACAAGTCTTTATTTAAAAATTGTTTAACTTCCCCGTTAACAGACCCCATAACTTCTATCGTTATACAATCTGGAAAGAGACGATAGTTCGCTGAAATAAAACTCGCCTCATCTCCATCGACAATACAGGCTTGCTCTTTAGATATATTTATAACGAGAGACAACATTTCATATCTTACATATATTTATCAAATGCTTTTGGATTCCTATATGGAAAGCCTTTTGGCACGCACTTAGCGTTGTATGATTTCGCATCCGATCTGTATTTCCTGATGAGATTTCTTACCTTTATTCTTTGAGTAAATGGGTCACCGCCTCTAGGCGGTGAGGACTCTCCTTCCTGCATTATCTGCGTGCCTAGAATTGCCAGCTTGTTTAGCAGTATCTCGCAATCATTATCATCATCGCAACTATTTCCTGTGCCGTTACTACTCGTGGGTGAAGGACCACACCCAGGAAACGGTATAATATCGGCTCCATTTCCACCTAAAGGTTTTGAAAAGGTCAGCGCCCAAAGACAAAACCCTGTCGGATTCCTCGCCCAAGGCGGCAAAGTTGGAAAACTAATCACCCCGCCACCGCTTCTGGTTCCTGTAGCTGCTAACCCGTTAGAATCGGTAAAACCTAATGGATTCCCCCCCCACATACCCAAACGTATTGATCCCGCCATCCAGCCCAATCGGATCACTGGTGATATAGCGCCCGGTCTCCGGGTCGTAATAGCGATTGTAATTGTAGTGTAACCCCGATTCCCCATCGAAGTATTGCCCGGGAAAGCGCAGGTTGACGACGGTGGCGTTGCCGTCTCCGTCGGGGTCGTCGTTGGCGGCCTGTTCGCCGAAGCCCACGCTGTCGTTGCGCCAGATGACCTGGCCGCTCGGGTTCATGCCCACGCGCGGCGTATTCAGGTGGTCGCTGAACAGGTAGATGATGTTGTCGTTGTGCAGTTTGCCGGCGGCGTCTCTGTGGGTTTCGATCTGGGCGACGGGGCGGTCGTCGGCCCAGATATAGTCGCGCAGGGGCTGGCTGGTTTCGGCGATGAGGCGGCCCTGGCTGTCGTAGTGATATACCGTCTCGGTGCCATCGGCCAGTGTTTTGCGGGTGCGCTGGCCGCTGGCGTTGTAGGTGTATTGTGCTTTTAGCTGGCCGTTATCGAACAGTTTCCATAGCCGGCCGCCCGCCGCGGCCAGCGCGGGTATGAAGCGGCGGTATTTCAGACGTGCCGGTGTCATGGGTTTATTTGTTGTCGGGCTGAGGGTTGGGTTTCATGGTTTTGGGCTCATTCTGTTTTGGTTCGTGGGTTGTTGGGCTTCGCGCCTCAGCCGGGCCTGCGGGCTCTCCTTGCTCGGCCGCACTCCCCGGAACTCCAGGATTGATTTTCAATTTACTCCGGCTCCATCGGTTCGGTTTTGGCCTTCGCGATCCTTGAATTGTTGTTGATATCCCCAGAATTCCCCCAGAATTCCATTGATGTCCCAAGAATTCCATTAGCTCAAATATTTTTTCGCTTCACTAATTTCTTCGACCGCGTCAACTTTTAATTCATACTTAACGGCTTCTCGATAATAATTAGCTGCTTTATTTGAATCCTTTTCTACCCCCTTACCTTCAGCATATATTCTCGCAAGAAAAATAAAGGCCATAAATTCTCCGCTTTCTGCGGCATTTTCATAAAGCTGGATAGCTTTGGAAGCATCAGGTTCAACGCCCCAACCTTTTTCATACATGGCGCCAAGATTTAATGTAGCACGAGATGCACCTTTCTCGCTTGCGATAGAAAGCCATTTAAGGGCTTGTGAAAAGTCTTCTTCAACGCCATCACCATCGAGATAACAAAGACCAAGCATTACCTGACTTGGTGTTATTCCCTGTTCCGCGTCTATTTTAAGTTTATTAATATCCACTAGTTCACTCTATTCCCACCACACTTCTGACTGACCAAGCCCCTTGCACATTCACGGACATTAGTGAAACCGCCGGTTACACCTCTGACGCTTCTTCTCCTCCGCCTACCGGCGCGTTGCTCTAGTTCTTCCATAATAAGATCTCTGCATATCCTCTCTGCCTCTTTCCACTCCTTGATACATTCATCCTCATTTTCACAAAGTGACGACGGATATAATAAGCCCCCGATTGCACCCAAAAAACCACCTAGCGCTCCACCAGCCCTTGCACCAACTCCGCATAATGATGGAAACCTGATGCAGATTTCAGCAACCGCAGTAGCACTTTCCCCAGTCGGATCGTTAAAAACCAGAGGATTCACTTTTGCATAAAGGTAGGTATTAATTCCCCCATCCAGCCCAATCGGATCACTGGTGATATAGCGCCCGGTCTCCGGGTCGTAATAGCGATTGTAATTGTAGTGTAACCCCGATTCCCCATCGAAGTATTGCCCGGGAAAGCGCAGGTTGACGACGGTGGCGTTGCTGTCTCCGTCGGGGTCGTCGTTGGCGGCCTGTTCGCCGAAGCCTACGCTGTCGTTGCGCCAGATGATCTGGCTGGCCTGGTCCATGCCGATGCGCGGTGTGTTGAGGTGGTCGCTGAACAGGTAGATGATGTTGTCGTTGTGCAGCTTGCCTGCGGCGTCTCTGTGGGTTTCGATCTGGGCGACGGGACGGTCGTCGGCCCAGATATAGTCGCGCAGGGGCTGGCCGGTCTGGCTGGTCTCGGCGATGAGGCGACCCTGGCTGTCGTAGTGATATACCGTCTCCGTGCCATCGGCCAGTGTTTTGCGGGTGCGCTGGCCGCTGGCGTTGTAGGTGTATTGTGCTTTTAACTGGCCGTTGCCGAACAGTTTCCAAAGCCGGCCGCGCTGGTTGTACTGGAAAGCGCGCTGGCCGCCGTGGTCGCTGAGGGTGTTGCCCGCCGGGTCAAGCTGGACGGCCTGGTTGTCGCGTTGGGTCATGCGGTTGCTGGCCGGACTGTACTGGCTGTTGATGGTTTGCGTGCTGCCCGGCGGCAGGTCGGGGTCGGGCTGGTCGAGCCAGTAGCGGATGTCGTTGAGGCGGTTGAGGGCGTCGTACTGGTATTGGGCCAGTTGCGAGCTGCTGGTCTGGCTCAGCAGGTTGCGGTTTTTGTCCCAGGCGTAGCGGCGGGTATCGAGGCTGCCGAGTTGCTGGCTCAGCAGTTGTCCGGCGGGGCCGTAGCGGCGTTGTTCGGTTACGCCGTTGCCAAAGGTTTGTCGGGCCAGTTGCTGGTCGGCGCGATAGCGGATGCCGGTGACGATGGCGCTGGTCTGGCCTTCGATGCTGGTATGGATGGCGCTGATGCGGCCCAGGGCGTCGCGGGTGTACTGGAGCTGGCGACCATCGGGATAGACCAGGCCGGTAAGGCGGTTGCCGGCGTCATGGCTGTAGTGGGTGTGGTAAACGATGCCGGCTTCGGTTTTCTGGATGGCGCTGATATTGCCCCAGGGGTCGTAGCTGTAGACGGTGGTTCCGCTTTCGTCCTGTACGTTGCAGATACGGCCGATGCCGTTGGCGCAGTTGTCATGGGCCCAGACGATGTCTTCGGCGGCGCCGGGCGGGTTGACGCCCACGAGCCGGTTGAGGGCGTCATAGATATAGCTGGTGGTAACGCCGCGGGCGTCGGTGACGGAGGTGACGTTGCCGGCGGCGTCATGGACGTAGCTGATGGTTCCACGATCGGGGCTGGTTTCCTGCAGCAGGTTGCCGAGGTCGTCATACTGGTAGACGGTTTCGGCGTTGATGGGCGAGGTGATTCTGCTGACGCGCCCGGCCGGGTCGTATTCGTAGCGGGTTTCGCCGCCGATAGAGTCGGTGGTTTTGACCAGTTGGTCGAGGGCATTGTATTCGTGCGTGGTGGCGGGGTTATTGTTGGGGTCGGTTTCCGACACGGTGTTGCCAACGGCGTCGTGGTCGATGACGCTGGTGTTGCCGGCATCGGTGATCTGGCTGACGCGGTCGCGCAGATCGTGGGCGGTACGAATGGAGCGCACCAGTTTGCCTTGCGGGTCCCTGATGTCTTCGCGGTCGCGGTTGCCCTTGAGGTCGTAGTGATATTCCACCCGGTTGCCGAGGTTGTCGGTAATACTGCGCAGGTAATGGGCGGCGTCGTAGCTGTAGGCCAGGCTGACGCCATCGGGCAGGGCGACGGAGGTCATCTGGCCGACTTTGTCGTAGGTGTAGCTGGTGACGCGGGCGCTGCCCTGGCCGGCGGGCGGAGTGCGGGTAATGCTCAGCAGCCGGTTGCGCGCGTCGTAAGTCAGGTTGGTGACGATGCCGTTGGGGTCGGTGGATTGCAACAGGTTGGCGTTGGCGTCGTAGCTGTCGTAGGTGGTGGTCTGGCCGAGGGCGTTGGTGACGGACGCCAACTGGCCGCAGCGGCCGCCGGTGTTGCAGTTGTACCAGGTGTAGCTGGTGATGTCGGCGACATCGGTGCGCGGGCCGTCGATCTGCATGACGTGGCCGAAGGCGTCGTACTGGAACGTGGTGGTGCGCGACACCGGCGCGCCGTCGGGCCGGAAGCCGCTTTGGGTGATGCTCAGCGGCTTGAGGATATTGGGGTCATAGACAGTGACGGTTTGCTTCTGGTGGCCGGCGCTGACGCCGGGGCTGGTTTCACGGGTAACCCGATCCAGCGTCGGCGACAGATATTCATAGGTCGTGGTGCGCGCCTGCGGCGTACCCGCCGCCTCGGTCATGGAGGTTTTCTGGTTGGTGGCGTTCCAGGTGTAGGTTGAGTTGCGGTTATTCTCATCGCGGCGGTTGGTGATGTTGCCGGCAGTGTCATGGATGAAGCTTCTTGTAACCGTAGTATCGCCGTAAACCCATATTTGCAACGGCCGAACTACACCGGCCACCAGTGTATTCGAGAAAGCGGTTTTGGTGCCGACTGAGTCGATATAGTATGAGCCGGCCATCCATCGCCCATAGCTATTTCGAAATCCCCTAAAAGTGAGTTTCTCCTGCGGGGCGCCGTTGTCTGTTTGCGCGTGCCGGGTGACTTTCGCGTGTTTGTAAAGATCGGTATCGTACTCGAATGTAGCAAACCGGTCGCCATTTTCGTCAGTAATACCGGTCAGCAGGTAACGATTGCTGCTAGTAGACGAGTCATTGTGGTAGCTAACCTCATAGTGGTAATGACGTTCCGCTCCATCAGGATACCGTACCGATATCGGGTTGCCGTTAGCATCGTAGCTGTACACATAGCTTCCCCCGGCAGGATCCATCATGGTCGCCAGACGGCCTTCAGTGTCCCAGGTAAATGTTAGCTGGTGACCCGACGGCCCGGTAACAGCGCTCAACTGGTTTTGTGCGTTATAAGTCAGTTGAGTGATTTGCCCCGCCGGGGTGGTCTCGGCGATCAGTCTGCCGTTGCTGTCATAATTTTCCTGGCTGCCGTCGGCGCGGGTATAACGCCAGCCGCCGGCAGCGAGTTTCTCCAGCCGATCGAGTTTTTCTTTTCGGGTGGCGTTCGAGGGCGAACCATCGGGGTTGAAACTGAGTATCTCGCCATTACTGCGCCTGACGTTGGCCAGGGCCGAGTCCGAGCTGATGTCGTAGACTCTTTTGTCGAAGGAGTGGGTCCAGAAATCTGTGCCGGAAGTAGTAGGATGATTCGCACTACCCAGCGGAAGCAGATAACTCTGGCTATTATAGGTGCGGCTGAACGATAACCCGGCCTGAGCTGACGCGTAATCGGTCTCTTTCTGAATTTTTGCCAATGAGGTGACTGTAACCGGATTACCAGCCGTGCATTCTTCCACCTTGAATTTGTAGCACTCCATGCGGGAATCAACGCCGCTTTCAAGGGATCGCCCAGTGTATCCCGGCGGACAGTACGCCTTCCTGTCGCGACGGGCAATGAAGCGCTCTTTCAACTCGTTGTCACACGAAGAACCACGGGTGCCGGTGAACCTTAGCTCGCGAAGGGAGTGTACATTCTGGCCATTCACGTATTCCGGGACAAAATCCCAGCAAAAAGGATCTGGCGGATTGATACGTTCTCCGTGTCCCAGCCAGCCTTTGTCAACGCCTTCGATATTGCAAACACCCCCCCAGCTGGCGAAAGCCTCACTGAAGGTATAAATGTTTCCATCGGTGACTGGCTGGTCGCCCTCGCAATGCTGGCGGGGTTCCTCGACAACAGTTCCGCCCTGCACCACACACCACACTTTCCACGCCGCAATCGAAGGAGGGTAACTGCGGCAAATTCCGTAGGTGAAATCAGTAAACAGCGGCTCGGTGCAAATAGCCTGTCCATCAGGCGACGAACCCTTGCAATCGGTAACATGAGCTAAAACAGAGGCAGAGAATGTAAAAAGCCACAGAGCAGCGGCAAAAAAGAACCGCAACGAGACAAAAAAACGGCGCGTCACTGCCGGGCAGCCGAACCCCGCCCTTTCACCCTTCATCCAAACCCTCCCGGATTGCACTGCGTTTTTATTATCTTCTGAAAATAGCATTCGGCAGTGCTGGATTCAATCATGACATGCGGCCGGACTGCGTCAGGGATTCTGTTGCAGTACCCGGCTGCTCGCTGTCAATACAGAATCCAGCCCGGATATTTCATAAAGGATCCGGGCTAGTGGCTGGCCCCTTCCGGGCGGTGTATTCGGTTGTTCAACAACGAAAACAGGGAAACCGCGCCGGGCCAGATTGCACAGGGGTTCTTACAGCAACGTCATACCTGTTGCTTCGGCGCTGTTTATTGACATACATCAGGCTCTCGACCACACTCATCACCATGATAATATTAGCCGATAATGATAAACAGAACCCGTTCCGGGGGCGGTTTTACGCTGGAGTGTTGATGTGTCGCTAGGTCTTACCGAGGAAAGCCGGAAAAAAATTCAGGCCAATCCCTTGTTCTCGGATCTGGACCGGGACCAGTTAGCGCGTGTCCTGGACGGCATGACGTTGATCGAAATGGAATCTGGTCAGACCCTGTTTGAGCAGGGCATGCCGGCAAAGGCCTTTTTCCTGCTGCTGGAAGGTTCGGTCAAGCTGACCCGGCTGTCCCCGGATGGCAACGAGAAAGTCATCGACCTGATCCATCCCGGCCAGACTTTTGCCGAAGCGGTGATCTTCAACGGCGGCCCGGGGTATCCGGTCAATGCCGTGGCGCTGGCGCCATCACGGCTGGTTTCCATCGACGCTGCTGTCTATCTGGCGGTGTTGCACGACTCACCGAAAGCCTGTCTGGATATTATGGCGCGCATCAGCCAGCGTCTGCACTGGCTGGTTAACGAAGTGGAGCGTCTGACTCTGCACAACGCCACTTACCGGCTGGTGACATATCTGCTGGATCAGAACCCGGACGCTTCGGATAAAAATTGCGATGTCTGTCTCAGTGCGCCCAAGCATGTCATTGCCTCGCGCCTGTCCATCAAGCCGGAAACGCTGTCGCGCACGCTGAAGCGTCTGTCCGACAGCGGGCTGGTGCAGATACAGAAAGATCATGTGGTGTTGAAGGAAGTTGACGCGCTGAAAAAGCTGATCCAGCTGGATGGCGGCCACTTTTCCTGCACCGACAAAAAAGATACCACGGCAGCGGAAATCCACTGAGGCATCAGCTGCCGTAACGCACCACCCGTGTTTGCAGTTCCAGCGGTTGCGGCTGCAGGTGCTGGTATTGTTGCGGGCGAATGCCCAGTTCCTCGTCGCTCAGATAGCAACCCGGATCTTCCCACCACGGGTCTTCGGTCATCTGATAAGCCCGGGTGCGGGTGTTGCCGCCGCAGATATCGCGGTGCTGGCAGACGCTGCAGCGACCGCCAATCTGCCGTGGAAACTGCTTCAGCCCGGCCATCAGCGGGTCAGACGTGTCCATCCATATTTCCGAGAAGGGCCGCTCATTTACGTTGCCGAGGGTGTAGTTCCACCACATGGTGTCCGGGTGAACATTGCCCAGATTGTCGATATTCGCCACATTGACGCCGGAGGCATTTCCACCCCACTGTCTGAGTTTGGCGCGAATATGCCCGGCCCTGTCGGGAAAATGGCGCTGCACCCAATGCAACAGATAAACGCCATCGGCGTCATTATTACCGGTGACAAATTCGCGCGTTCGCCCGGCTTCGATATCCGCCCATACGGTATCAAACATCAAGTCCATCGCGTTACGCGTCATCTGGTGATGCAGATCCGTCTTGCGGTTTTTGTTGCCGCGCCCCGCATAATTCAGGTGTGACAAATAAAACTTGTCGATATTTTCACGCTCGATCAGCTCCAGCAAATCCGGCAACTGATGAGCATTGGTCCGGGTGATGGTGAAACGCAACCCGACCTTGATACCGGCATCGCGACACAGCCGCACCGCATGCATGGACGCATCAAACGCGCCTTTTTTCTGGCGTACTTCATCGTGAATATCACGCAGGCCGTCAATGCTGATGCCAAGATAGTCATAACCCACGGCGGCAATGTTCCCGATATTGCTCTCGTCGATCAGGGTGCCATTGGTGGACAGGGCAGTATAAAAACCCATGTCTCTGGAATGGTGGGAAATCTCGTAAATGTCCGGTCGCAGCAGCGGCTCACCGCCGGAAAGAATCAGAACCGGCACGCGAAAACGCTTGAGATCATCCATTACCTCAAACACTTTTTCCGTATTCAACTCGCCGGGGAAATCCACGTCGGCGGAAATGGAATAACAGTGCTTGCAAGTCAGATTACAACGCCGCACCAGGTTCCAGATCACCACCGGACCGGGCGGATGGCGGCGAGGCCCGACTGGCGTCGGGTTTTTCAGTTCCTGCATGAATTGGGAAATACGGAACATTTTCAGTCTTGAGGCTGGAGACTTGAGGCTTGAGGAATCCGGGCCACGTCGTTGGGAGAGAGGGCGAAGCAATTCCCGAACCACTGCGCCCGAACGATCACATCGCTCCGCAGGACATGCAATGGCGTAACTATTTCACTCGCTCCCGACACCTCACCTTCCACCTATTCGCATCCCGGTCTTTTTCAATATACGTTTGCTGTACAGTATCTCATAACCGCGACAGGCGTTGCCCATGATATCGGCGATTTGTTTTACCTTGTCTTCCACTTCGGCGCGGCTCTTGCCGTGGGCCATGGCGAAAAAATTGTAGGGCCAGTCGGGCAGATGGCGCGGCCGGCGGTAACAGTGACTGACAAAATCCAGCGCGCCGATTTTTGCGCCCATGGCGTCCACCTGCCCGTCATCCACGTCCCAGACCGACATGCCGTTGGCGGTGTAACCGAGCTGGTAATGATTCGGAACCGCGCCGATGCGGCGGATGCGACCGTCGGATTGCATCAGTGCCAGACGTTGCCTGACCAGATCCGGCGATACGCCAAGCTCGTCGGCGATGGCGTCATAGGGCCGGGGAACCAGCGGCAAACCGGATTGCAGGGCCAGCACCAGCTTGCGGTCCAGCGCAACCATGTCACCGGCCAGATCGCCTTCGTCCTGCTGCGTCAGCATGTCCGCGCTCCAGATAGTCATGCCTGAAGATACAGGCCCACATAGTATTCGGCCTGCCTGGGCATATCGTACACCGGGTAACCGGTCGTTTTTTCGATCCGCCGCAAGGCCTGCTGTTTTGCGTGTTCCGTTTCCGTGGCCAGTACAAACCACATGTTCAGGGCGTGTTCGCGTTCGTAATTATGCGCCACCTCGGAAAATTCATTGACCTGGGCGGCCACTTCATCGAATACTTCCGGCGGTATTTTCATGGCGCAAAGGCTCAGGGCCCCGCCCATTTTTTCGGCGTTGAACAACGGCCCGAAGCGCGTGAGTATTCTGTCGTCCAGCAAGCGCTGCAAACGCCGCAACAACTCCGATTCACGGGTATTCAGTTCCCCGGCCACTGCGGCATAGGGCTTGTCAGAAAGCGGGAACCCTTTTTGCAGCCGGTTGATGATATCCCGATCCAGCTGATCCAGATGATCCGGCGCTTTCACCGCCTTTTTCGGAGCGCTCATGGGCGCTTGCGGTACACCGCGCCGCGTTGCTTGAAGCGGCGCTTTGAAAACAGCACCGCCCGTTGCAGACCTGCCAGTTGCAGTTCGTTGACAACGTCGTCGATACAGGCCAGCACATCGGCGCGATCCTTGCCGTGTATCATGCAGAACAAATTATACGGCCATTGCGGCAGGCGGCGTGGACGCTGGTAGCACAAAGTGACGCAATCCACGGCGGACAAACGCCAGCCCACCGCCTCCACCTGATCGTCGGGCACATCCAGCACCATCATGGCATTGGCGCGGTAACCCAGTTCGTGATGGCGCA
>JALXFQ010000274.1 GCA_027067235.1 Gammaproteobacteria bacterium | reverse complement strand
GCATTTTGGTGCGCTCGGTGATCAGCTCGTCCAGGGTTTCCAGGCGCAGTTCGCCGCGTTCGTTCATGGGAATCACCTTGAGTACCGCGCCGGTTTGCTGGCACAGCAGTTGCCAGGGGACGATATTGGAATGGTGTTCCATGTACGAAATCAGGATTTCATCTCCCGCCGACAGGCGTTCGCGCGCAAAGGTATTGGCCACCAGATTAATGCTTTCGGTGCTGCCTCGGGTAAACACCAGTTGGCGGGCTGAAGGCGCATTGATCAGGCGAGCCATGGATTCGCGCGCGCCTTCAAAACGCTCGGTGGCGATTTCACTCAGGGTGTGCACACCGCGGTGAATATTGGCGTTGAAACGCGTGTAGTATTCCTGCACCGCATCCAGCACCCGCTGTGGGCGACAGGCGGTGGCGGCGTTGTCCAGATACACCAGCGGTTTGCCATGAACTGTGACGTTCAGGCCGGGAAATTGGTCTCTTAACATGCTTTAAGACTCTCGGAAAATGAATGACGCCAGGGCGCATCGTCCAGCTCAATGGCTTCACTCAGGAAGGACTGGATGAGCATGTCCCGGGCCTGGTCGGCAGGAATGCCCCGGGCGCGCAAATAAAACATGGCCTGTTCGTCCAGGGCGCCAATGGTGGAACCGTGGGCCGCTTCCACTTCGTCGGCATAAATTTCCAGCGCCGGCTTGCTATAGACCCGGGCGTTGTCGGACAGCAGCAGGTTTTTCAGGGACTGATCCACCACGCAGTCATCGCTGCCGGGGTAGACCACGCCGGCGCAGTTAACCACCGACGCGGCGCGGTCGTCGGCCAGCGCCCGCATCACCACCTGGATTTTGGCCGCCGGCTTGTGCAGCAGCGACTGCGAAATACTGCACAGGTGCGAAGAGCCATCGGCACGGTGAATGACACCGGCGCTATGGCGGGTGTTTGGCGCCACTGGCAGTACATCCTGCTGATGCCGTGACAGGTGACCTGCGTAATTGGACGTGAGGCTGTGCTGTTCGGCATTTTCTGCCAGCCAGGTGTGGGTGTGAGTCAAAAACGCACTGCGTTCGGCCAGGTGGTGGCGATTGCCCACATTGAGGCAGGCGTTTTCGCCGCACCATTGGCGATTGACCACGTTGATGATGGCGCCAGGCTGGGCGCACTGACGCAATGTCAGGCGGCTGCCGGGTTCCATTTCAATGATGTTATTGACGTGCAGGCAGGTGTCTTCGTGTTGGGTATACACCACCTGAACCGTGCGTTTGACCTCGGTGCTCTCGGCCACCTGCAGCCAGAAACCGGTTTTGAAGGCGGCCTGATTGGCCATGACGTGGGCGTAGGCCCGGGCCTGAATCTGGCTGCCGGGTCGGCTGCCGCGGCCTTCTCCCGGCTCCACGTAGGCAAATGGTTTCCAGAGTTTTCTGGGCGCTTCGGCCACCGGCTTCAAACGCACGCCGGAAGGCAGGGAACCATGCACTTCGATGCCGTAATCCGACACCACAATAACGCAGCGGGCCTGTTCGTCGTCATCCAGCTGCAGTTCCCAGTCCGTCTCCAGGCTGTTGTCCAGCAGGTCTCCGAGCCGGTGGATGTCGCTGTATTTCCACAGTTCCACCTTCTTGTCCGGCAACCCGGTGGCCTCGAAGCGGTCCAGTTGCTCGCTGCGGTATCCGGTCAGCCATTCAGGCTCCCGACCGGCGGAATCCCGCACCGCCTGGTGGGCCTGCTGCCACCAGAAAGTCTGCAGTTTGTCGCTCATGAGTTTTTATTCTCTTCCAGCCAGCCGTAGCCGGTT
>JALXFQ010000273.1 GCA_027067235.1 Gammaproteobacteria bacterium | reverse complement strand
GATCGTGATCAATCAGGAAACAGACCTGAGCTTGCCTGCGTCCGCGGAAAAACAGCGGGACGTACTCCTGCGCAAGTACCCGGGCGGCAGCGGCCGGCTGCAGGTATTCGGCAGGGATCAGTGGTTCGCCCCGCCCGCCAGCGGCACCGGCGTTGCCGACGCCATGGTGGTCTGCCCCTGTACCGTGGGCATGGTTTCGGCGGTTGCCTGCGGCGCCAGCAACAACCTCATGGAACGCGCCGCGGACGTCATCATCAAGGAACAAAAAAAACTGATTCTGGTCGTAAGGGAGACGCCTTTCTCGGCCATTCATCTGGAAAACATGCTCAAGCTGGCCAGGATGGGCGTATCAATCATGCCAGCCAGCCCCGGTTTCTATTATAATGCGACCCGGGTAGCCGATCTGGTAGACTTTGTCGTGGCCAGAATACTGGACCAACTGAACATTCAACATGCGCTGATACCCGCCTGGGGACAGGAAGAGCTCTGATAGCATCCGGGCACGACCGGCTCCGGCCAGCCTTACGAGGAACCGAAAATGAAAAAAACCACCGTATTACTGTTCACTGTACTGATGCTGCTGGCCGGTTTGGCGCGGGCGGATTCCGCTCCCGGCCAGTGGGTCGAGGGCGAGCACTATTTTCGCGTTCCGGCGCCACAGCCGGTAGACACCGGAGACAAGATCGAAATACGCGAACTGTTCTGGTATGGCTGCCCGCATTGCGCACATTTGCAGCCGGAACTCGACCGCTGGCTCGCCAACGGCCTGCCGGACAACGCCGAATTCGTGCTCATGCCCGCCATTCTGCGCAAGTCCTGGGCGCCACATGCCCGCATCTTTTACGCTTTCCGCGATGCCGGCGTGGTGGACAAGGTGCATTCCAGGTTTTTCAGCGCCATCCATGACCAGAAAAAAGCCTTCCCCGATGCCGAATCCATTGCCGAATTTGTCGCTGAAAACGGCGGCTCTGGCGCGGATTTCCTCAAGGCCTATCGTTCTTTTTCGGTAGATGCCGAAGTCCGGCGCGCGGCGGAACTGTCCCGCGCCTACGGCGTTACCGGCGTACCGGCCATTGTTGTTGACGGCAAATACCGCACCAGCGTCCTGTCCGGCGAAAGTTACGATCAGCTGTTTGACAGGATCGCTTTCCTGGTGAAAAAGGCCGCCGCCGAGCGCAGCGGGCAAGCCCGGCAATAACAAGACCTGCATACAACAGGGAGGAATCATGTTCAGGGACATCGAACCAGGGCGACTGATTCGCCTGTGCAGCCTGGCTGCGCTGACTGGCGCCGCCACCCAGGCATCAGCCGGCGAGTATCAGCGCGCTCTGGAATCACTGCAACTGGCGGCGCTGGACAGTCCGGTCGTTTCAACCCTGGGGGATGGCCGTCGTTCATTCGGCTACGCCCGCACCCGTCCGCTGTACGATGCGACCGATATTGACCGCATCGACCCGCAGTATCTGACCGACCTGAGTTTCAGCCGGCAGTTTTCTGCCGCCACCGTGCATGTCAGCGGAAAAGAATCACCGCTGGAAAATGGCCTTGGCGGCGGCTTCAGCCTGCGCCATACCAGCCTGTATTTCAGCAACGGAGAACAATCAGGACTGGCCTGGACCGAGAACGCCCTGCCCGGCGTTTCCGATGTCTTCAAGTCCGGTTTTCTATCGGCCCGCAGCCGCTGGTCGGACACCAGTCTGTCGCATGCCTTCGCCAGTGGTCTGCAATGGCGCGGCGGCCAGACCCGCATTGACCTCGAAGGGCGGGTCAATCCGTCCCTGTACCATACCGGT
>JALXFQ010000272.1 GCA_027067235.1 Gammaproteobacteria bacterium | reverse complement strand
TCCACCGTGGGCGGCCTGTTTGCCAGCGGCTGGAATGGCCTGCGCTCGCGCAGCCTCGGCCTGAACCGGGACAGGATCATCGGCATGCAGGCCATGCTGCCCGATGGCTCCGTGTTCCAGTCCGGCGGCAGGGTGGTGAAGAATGTCACGGGTTACGATCTGACAAAGCTGCTGGCCGGCGCGCACGGTACGCTGGGGCTGTTCACCCAGTTGTCTGTGCGCCTGACGCCGGCGCCGCGCCAGCGCCGCATGCTGCTATGGCCCTATGCCCATCTGCAGACTGCCGCGCAGGATCTGTTCAAGGCCAGCCAGAAAGTGCAACTGGCATCCTGCGGCGCCCTCCCCGCCAGCCTGATTCCAAGCATCGGCGACTCGCCGCTGTGTGACGCGGAAATTCTGGGCTGGGCGGTGATCGACGATGGCCCCCTGGCGACAAAAGAACTGACTTCACGACTGTTTCAGGTACTGGGCAAGGCGCTGATTGCGCTGGATGACGGCCAGCGCCTGGATGCGGCATGGGACGAACTGCTGGGCGCGCCACGCGCTTTCCTCAACAGCCGGGGCGGCATGGCCGAACTGGTATATCCGCCAGCGGCCGGCGCCGAAGTTCTGGAATGCGCTCTGGCCGGCGCCAGTGAAGGCATTGTTTATGCCGATCGCGGCGTCGCCTATACTCGCTGCCGCATGGACTATCCGGAGCCAATACACCAGCTGCGAGAAGATCTGCGGGCTTTTGACGCCCACCTGCTGTTCCGCGGCAGCGGCCCTGAAGGCCTCGATTATCATGGAGAGATCAGCGCCTGGCCGTGGCTGAAGAAACTGAAAGACGAGCTGGACCCGCAACATATTCTCAACCCGGGACATGGAGTATTCCGCGCCACATGATCAGCCTCAACAAACTGCACGGACAGGAGGATTTCCCCTGGGACGAATCGGAGCGTTGCGTCGCCTGCGGCCTGTGCCTGCCCCATTGCCCCACCTATCGCAAGAAGCGCGAGGAAACCGCCGCCCCGCGCGGCCGCATTTCGCTGATGCGGGCCATGGTGCATGGCGATCTGGAACTCAGCGACCGGCTCCAGTCCCATCTGGATCTGTGTCTGGCCTGTCGCGCCTGCGAAGCCGCCTGCCCGTCCAGCGTGCACTACGGCGAATTGATCGATTCGGCGCGCGCCATCATTCACGCCAGCACGCCCATGAGCCTGAAACAGAAACTGATTCGGCGTTATGCCATGGACGGACTGATCGCCAAACCACAGCGGCTGATGTCCTTCGGCAGGTTTCTGCGCTTTTATCAGAACAGCGGGCTGCAACGACTGGTGCGCGCCAGCCGGGTACTGAAACTGTTTGGTCTGCATGAGGCCGAACGGCAACTGCCATGGATTCCGGAAGTCATCCCGCTGACCGGCATCTACACCGCGCCAGATCGGGAACAGCGCGGCCGCGTCGCCCTGTTCACCGGTTGCGTCGCCAGCATCATCGACCGCGATACGCTGGAAGCCTGCATACAGATTCTGGCCGCGCTGGGTTACGAAGTGGTGGTGCCAGAAGCGCAAAACTGCTGTGGCGCCATGCACCAGCACACCGGCGAACCGGACAAGGCGGCGGCGCTGGCGCAGAACAATATCGAGGTGTTTTTGCAGGGCGACTACGATTTCATCCTCCATGCCGCTACCGGCTGCGGCGTGCAGCTGAAGGAAACCGCCCTGCACCTGCCGGATTCCGAACCGGCAAAACAGTTTTCCGGCAAAGTCATGGAAGTCACCGAATTCATCGCCGGCGATGACAGTCTGCAAGAC
>JALXFQ010000271.1 GCA_027067235.1 Gammaproteobacteria bacterium | reverse complement strand
CAGGACATGGAGCTGATTCTGGCGGAAAGCGGCAAGCTGCCGCATTTCGTGTTCGACACCCAGATCGCCGCGTCCTTTTGCGGCTATGGCGACCAGATAGGCTATGCCGGGCTGGTAGAGGCGATTACCGGCGTCAAACTGGGCAAGGCCTATACCCGCACCGACTGGTGCAGGCGGCCGCTCAGCGCCGGCCAGATCGACTATGCCGAGGATGATGTACGCTATCTGGGAGAGATGTACCAGGTGCTGCAGAAGCGTTTGCGCGAACTGGGCAGGGAAGACTGGTTTCTGCAGGAAAGCGCAAGCCTGCTTGATGCTGATGCCTATGTCATCCAGCCGCGGGACGCCTGGCGCAGAGTGAAAACCCGCAGCAGAATGACGCCGGTACAGCACCAGCGCATGATGGCGCTGGCCGCCTGGCGTGAGGATACGGCGCAGCGCGAGGATCTGCCGCGCAACTGGGTGATGCGCGACCCGGAGCTGATCAATCTGGTTTTCGAATACGACAAGGTGGACGGCGCGGTGGATAGGGCCATCAGCGAGCGGGCCCGGCAGCGCAGGCGCTGGCGCGCAGAGCTGGAACAACTGCTGGTTGAAATCGAGCAATCGCCCGAGCCAGCCACACAGCAGGCGGCGCGCCCGGAGCCCATGACCGGCAGTCAGCAAAAGCAGGCGGACAGGATCATGGCGCAGCTGAAACAGCTGGCGCAACAATTGCAGATGTCATCTGCGTTACTGGCCACGCGGCGCGATGTCAACCGGATGGTGCGCGATGGCGGCCTGCAGTCGCTGTCGGGCTGGCGCAAAGAGTTGCTGGAGGATGAACTTTCCGCCTATTTCTGATTTTTTGGCAATAACACATACAAGCGGCCAGTCTGCTTCATGCCGCCGGCCAGTTTTTCCGCCCGCTCGCCAGTGCCAAAAAACAGGTCGGCGCGGACCTGGCCGCGAATGGCGCCACCGGTGTCCTGGGCCATCACCAGCTTGTTGAACGCGCGGTAGCTGTCTCCTGGTAGGCTGGTGCTCAGCCACATGGGCATGCCCATGGGCAGCCGGGTGCGGTCGATGGCAATGCTGCGCTGGGGTGTCAGCGGTACGCCCAGTGAGCCCAGCGGCCCCTTGTCCGCATCTTTGCGCAGGCTGAAAAAAACATAGCTGGGGTTGCTGTTCAGCACTTCGTCGGCGCGCTCGGGATGATCCGCCAGCCATTGCTTGATGGTAAACAGCGAAACCTCCGACTTGTCAAAAGCGCCGATCTGGATCAGCTTGTTGCCGATGGAGCGATAGGGGTGGCCGTTCTGGTTGGCGTAGCCGACGCCGACGATACTGCCATCGGGCAATTGCACCCGGCCAGAGCCCTGGATCTGCAGAAAAAAGGCATCGACCGGGTCATCGACCCACAGCAGTTCCTGACCCTGTAACGGCGAGGGCTGCTGTTCAATATGGGCGCGGTCAAAATAAGGCACCACCGTGTTGCCTTGCAGCCGGCCGCGCACCCGTTTGCCCTTGAGTTCGGGGAATAACTGGTCCAGCTTGATGACCAGCAGGTCATCCGGCTGCTGGTACAGTGGATACTGGTAGCGTCCGGTTTTGCTGAAACTGCCAAACAACAGCGGCTCGTAATAGCCGGTGATCAATCCGTCCGGGTTGTCATTTCCGGCCAGTACCGGATGCGGTTCGAACCAGCGCTCGAAAAAAGCCCTGGCCTGGGCGTCGCCGGGCGTGTGGAGCTGACGGGCGGCGTCGCAGACAGCCTGCATTTCCGGGTGCTTTTTCGGCAGTACGCGACAACTCTGCAG
>JALXFQ010000270.1 GCA_027067235.1 Gammaproteobacteria bacterium | reverse complement strand
TTTCAGCTCGGCGGCTATGGCGGGTTTTTCCGCGCATTGCTGTTCCACAACCAGGCCCACGGCGGATGTGTCCTGATCGGTGTGGATCACTGCCGAGACGATGCCATGCAGATAGAGAATACGGCGTATGCATTCAGTGTTTGGCTCGTGGGTCATGTCTGCAATCCGAAATAGAGCAGTTCCAGCCTGGCGTCGTCCGCGCTGGTGATTTCGTGGGTTTCACCGGGTTCGACGGCGACGCTCATGCCGGGCGTCAATGCAAACTCATCGTCGTTCACGCGCATGACGCCGTAGCCCGAGAGAACATAAAACACTTCGGCCATGTCGGGGTGGGAATGGGCGTGAGCGGTTTCACCCGGCGGAAACTGCGCGCGGGCAAAACCGGTGAGGCCGGGCAGTTGCCCGTGGCGCAGGATGACTGACTTGGCAATGGCGGGGTTATGGGAAACGCGCGCCGCGGACTGTTCATCAGGATGGATGATGAACATGGCGGCGTTTCAGCCTGCCGTTTAACGGTCGGAGGGAACCAGGCGCGGCGCCCAGAAGACGCCGTCTTTTTCCTTGTATTCGCGCCAGAAGCCTGCGCCGGTCCATTCCTTGACGCGATCCTTGTAACCGCTGCGCATGACTTTCAGCTTTACCGACGGCGCGGCTTTCAGTTCATCAAGATCGACCCTGCGCACCGTGTCCACCGGCGTCGTGCCAAGATAAATCCAGTCGGCGGCGCCGGTTTCCTTCCGGTTCATCTGGAATGCCACATGGGAACCATTGGGCTCCGACCCGATTTTCATGCGCAGGGTGCGAGTAGTCGTACAGCCGGCGCTGACAACAAGCGCAGCCGCCATCAGTAACAGAAAGAACTGGCGCATTATTTGCCCCCCTGCTTTTTTTCCAGCGTAATCCTGACCGGCTTGGCATTGGCCAGAGCTTCGTCCTTCGAATTGTAGATCATGTTAACCCAGATATTGGTGATGCGCTCACGGTAACCTTCCTTTACGAATTGCACGGTGACATGCTTGGGTTGACCGTCGCTTTCCTTCCAGTAAACCTTTACCGGTGTAGTACCCAGCGTGGTGTCATCACGCAGATTGATAACCTCCGCGCCCGGCGGATCGGTAACAAACCGCGCGGCACCGTAGTGGGCGCAACCACTCAGCAATACCGCCCCCGGCAGAATAACACCCGCCAGCTTACGTTTGATCGGCGGCATACGCCGAAATGGCCAGTTACAAATCCTTTCAGACACGTTTTCACTCCCGGGAGCGCTGTTTATTAACCAGTGGCCCACTTTAATAACTATTACACGGCTACTCAAGAGACAGAGGCGTTTTTTTCGCAAAACTTCGCGCAGCAGATACTTTCGTTTCAGCAAGATAGATCATCAACCTTACAAATTACTGGAAATCGCGCCAGATTAAGAAGTTTATAATATAGTCATTGGCTTATTCTGCGGCTATAATCCCGCCCATCATAAATCAGTCAAGGGGTTGAAAATCATGACCATATTACGTACTTCCGCCGTGGCGGCGGTTTTCTGCCTGAGCGGCGCGCACAGCGCCTGGGCCACGGATCAGAATGTTTCCGCCCGGGGCGAACAGGATTCCTGCTATCACGCCCATGGCCTGCCAGCCTACCGCGGCGCCGCTGGCGAATTCCGCCGCCCGCCCCGTTATGTACCCCGTAATGCGCCTCTGCCCTGTCATTCGACCCGATCCCGGCCCATGATGCCGCCGCGAATGCACGCCCCAGAGCGCCTGCCGATGCCGGATCGTCCGGCTGCGCCCCGCCCGATGCCGTGGCCGGAACCAATGTACGCGCCCGAACCCATGCCCATGCCCGCATACAGGGCGATGCCGCAGCCCGTGCAGCCGCCCGCACAGACCGGCGGCCAGCCCTGCGCTGAAGCCGCGCAACCGGCGCAGAAACCCGCCGCCGTTTCCCGCGCAGTGGCAGATTCCGATCACGACGGTGTCCCGGACGACAAGGATATTTGTCCGCAAACGCCAGCAGGCGTCAAGGTAGGCAACCTGGGTTGCGAACCCGACAGCGACAACGATGACGTGGCCGATGCCAGAGACCAGTGCCCCGGCACCCCGGCCGGCGTCAAGGTCAATGAAACCGGCTGTCAACCCGACAGCGACAACGACGGCGTGGCCGATGCCAAAGACCAGTGCCCCGACACCCCGGCCGGCGTCAAGGTCAATGAAACCGGCTGTCAACCCGACAGCGACAACGACGGCGTGGCCGATGCCAGAGACCAGTGCCCCGACACGCCCGCCGGCGTCAAGGTCAATGCCAACGGTTGTGTTGCCGATTCAGACCATGATGGCGTGCCCGACAGCAAGGACCTGTGTCCCAATACCCGACCCGGCGACAAGGTGGGCGAACTGGGGTGCAAGATGACGACTCCCATCGTGCTGGAAGGTGTGCACTTCGAGACCGATTCGAACAAACTCACCGCTGATTCCACGCAGATCCTGGACAAAGTCGCCCAGTCACTGGTCGCCAATCCCGGCATCAAGGTGGAGATCGCCGGCCATACGGACTCCGACGGCACGGCAGATTACAACCTGGCCCTGTCGCAGCTACGCGCCCAGGCGGTAGTCAACTACCTGATTGGCAAAGGCGTTGCCGCAGAAAATCTGGTCGCCAGGGGCTATGGCGAAACCCGCCCGGTGGCGGACAACAATACTGCCGCCGGAAAAGCCCAGAATAGGCGCGTCGAGCTGAAGCGGTTACAATAGGCGATCGCCGGCGGCCGTTTACCGGCCGCCGGCGCTGTGATCCGGGATCCGAACATGATGAAAAGAATCTGTCTGTTTGCGGCGCGTGTCGCCATGCTGGCGCTGCTGGTGCCGGCCGCTAGCGCGCGGGCGGATACGGTATTGCTGATACACGGTTATCTCAGTTCACCGTTATCCTGGGAGCGCACCGGCGTCAACGAGGCGCTGGCGGCCAATGGCTGGCCGCGAGCCGGCATCATCGAGCCGCGCGAACAAGTCATTATCCCGCCGAGCAAACCAAAAACCGGAAAAAACCGCGTCTACAATGTGCATCTGCCGTTTCGTCAGCCGCTGGACATACAGGGCAACGAGCTCAGCAACGCGCTGGATATGATCGAAGCCAGGCATCCCGGAGAGCCCATTACCCTGGTTGGTCACTCCGCCGGCGGGCTGGCGGCGCGCATGTCGCTGGTCACCCGCGGCAAGGGCAATGTCACCCGGCTGATTACTATTGCCACGCCGCATCTGGGCACCTGGCGTGCCAGGCAGGGCCTGAAAATCACCAAAAACCACGGGCCGTTCAATATCGTCAAGGAAGTCGTGGGCGGGCGCGCCTATGATGACTTGAAAGCCTCGAAACCGCTGCTGTGGGATCTGATACCGAATTTGCCGGGCAACGCCCTGTTCTGGCTCAACCGCCAGCCCCACCCGGACATCGACTATGTCTCCATCATCCATACCAAGGGCTTCAGCGGAAAAGGCGACTGGATCGCGCCCGCCTTCAGTCAGGACATGAACCAGGTGCCGCCGCTGCAGGGAAAATCCGCCATAGTGCTGTTGCCATCAGGCCATGAACTGGGGCCGCGCGACGCAGACGTACTGGTGGATATACTCAATCAGAAGGTTAAGTAACGCCGTCAGGGTGCCGTCGCGGTATAGGTCACCGTGCCGGTATAGGTTCCCGCGGCCGGCGTTGTCTGGTTGAGATAGCTGTATGTCCAGTTGGCCGTGCGGATGGTCACATGGCCGCCAAATCCCGATGGCGCAATCAGCACCGGCGTTATGGAAGCGTTGGCCAGCACCGGCGCCGGAAAAGATGTGCTGTCGCTGCTGACGGTCCTGATCTGGTTGTAATTCAGAAACTGGCCGTTATCACCCTGCAAACCCTGGGCATTACTCACCGTGGCCTGGATACTCACGTTGCCAACATTAGCCTTCACCTCCACCGGAATGACGCCGGGGCCTCCGGGGTTGTTGCTGGTGGCGGCAATCGGCGCGCCATTGCCCAGCGGCAGGCCCGGCGTGGACAGGACCATGTTGTTACCCGCGCCCAGAGACTGGCCGACATCAAATTCCACCGTATCGACAGTATTGCCGGCGCTACCCACGCGGAAATACAGCACCCGGGGAATGATGATTTCGTATTCCAGCTCCACCTGTACCGAATACGGCGGCCCGGTGTGGTCCCGGTCCTGGGTAGCACCGGCATCCGGCACCGGCGCAAAGCAGGCGACGAGCAGAAAAACCGCTGCGCCGGCCCAGACCCGAAGCTGTCGCCCGCGCCGCATCATGGCTATCGCCCGATCACCGTATCCACGCCGAATTTGCCTTTCTCCCAGAAAACCGTTCCCTTGATCGCCAGCGGGTAAGCCACATCGACCGGTCGGGAATCTGTCTGCCCCGGGAGCGTCGGATTCAGCACCAGCATGCGGGTCTGGCCAGCCATCACCGGCAGGGTGGAAACCGAGACGTCGTATTCACGCCCCTGTGCGTCCCTGCCGGCAAGTACGCCGTCCAGCCGCCCGTGCGCCCGCCCGTGATTGCTTACTTTCAGCGCCGGCATCAGCCTGTTGTTGTGTCTGATCAACTGATAGCCGTCGATGCTCATTTGCGGCGCAACATCGCCCACCGCCAGATAGACGATCACCGCTATACGCCCCTGCACCGGCAATTTGATGCCGCCGGCAACTTCCGTGACAGCGCCCTCGCCGATGCCTTCGATCATGATGGCAAAAGTGCATTCACGCGCTTGCGCATCCGCCGGCACATGCACTTCCCAGCGAAACTTGCGCGGGCGTTTCGGCATCACCGTCACCTTGTGACGCTCCAGCCGTAACCAGGTCCGGCAACTGTTCTGCCCCAGCGCATCGCCAAACATCATGCGATTGTCGGCTGTCATGCTCCACTCGGTTGAGCGAACCCGGTACTGCTCCGGCGCCCGGCCAAAATTGTAAATGGTCAGAATATCGCGCAACACCTGTCCGGGCCTGACCGCCAGCTCGTAACGCGGCGGCGAGGCGGCAGCAGAAAAGCCGCCGGCAGCCGGCGCTTTGGACTGCGCCGGAGTGGACAGCAGCAACATCAGTATGGCGACCAGAAAGGCTGTTTTATTCATGGCAACTCAGGGATGATCGGCCCGGAACAACACCCGCCCGCGGTAGCTGCCGGCAGGCAGAAACAGGTCGTTTGCGTATCGGAACTGGACATAATCGCGATAACGCCATCCCTTGCGGGGATCTGGCGGCGATGTATCGGTGACGGTCTGCTGGTGCAACAACTGCCCCGCGCCACCACTGAACTGGCTGGCCAGCTCGAAATTGTCGCCATCGCGCACAGACCAGCTGATCTTGTTGAACGGGATGGTGGTGGCACCGCAGGTGGACGTGGTGACGCAGGCCAGCGGCGTACTGGAATCCGCCGTCAGTCGCGCGGTTCCGGTGGGAAGACGCCGATTGTCCAGCACAACGCGAACCTTGTAGATGCCGCTGGCGCCGTCAAGCGTGGTGGTGGATACCACCGGCGTTCCCGAGCCGAGCTGCAGACCCGGCACCTGGAAGCTGATGCTGTTCACGCCCGTCTGCAAGTTGTCTCCCACCCGGATACGCAGTTTCAGCGCCCGGTCACCCAAAGTCTTTACATCAGCAGAAGCGCTGACAGGCAGGCTGACCATGGCCATGGCAAAGAAGATGAAAAAAAACCGTTTCATGGGGCCATTGTAAAGCAAAAACGCCATGCCTGTCTGTTTCTACGGTGTCGAGGCGGTATAGGTAACCACCGTGGTATAGGTGCCTGCGGCCGGGGGCGGAGAAACCGTATCGGGATGATAAACGAATTTCCAGCCGGAAGACTGTTTATAGACAATGCCCTGGGCATTCGCGGCGAAGGATTTCGCGGGGCCGTCGATAACCGGGTTGGTGGTGGTCGGCGTCGTGGTAATGGTCTGCCCCGGCACGATGGGTATAGAGTTCGGGCCATCCACCAGCGCATTGTTCGCCGCCACCGCGCGTAAAATCGTCGTGCCGGCATTGGACCAGAGTTTAAAGCTGATCATGCCGTTGTTGGGGTTGCCGATGGTGTCATGCACTGCATAGGGCAAGGTCGCGGAATCTGGCGGAATCGAGCCATTGTAAATCGCATCCGTGATAGCCGGGGCTGGCGTCGCATCCCAGGAGATTTCGTCAACGAAGCTGCCGGGATGACCCACGCGCAGTATCACGATCCTGGGCACAACAACCGCAAGACGCAGGCTGGCGGATGCGTGCAACCCCGCGCCCGAAGACCAGTGAGTTTGCGCATGACCGGCGCCCCAGCAAAGCAGGCCAGAGATGACAAGCAGCCTGGCCAGAATCGCTTTCAGATTATGTCTCATTGCGCCTTCTCCCATATCCTTAACGATAAATCCTGCCGACCGGTTCGAGAAGAGTCAAAACAAAAAAACCCGCCGCAGCGGGTTTTTTCGTTCATCACACACTTGCAGCCTTAAGGGTTGGCTGCGGTATATCGCACGGTCGTGGTATAGGTACCCGCCGCTGGCGTCGCGGTCGGGTTGTACGCGTATACCCAGGTATCCGGCCCCGGATTGACAACGCCATTGGTGGCCGCAATCACCGACGCGCCACCATCGAAAGCCGGATGCGGCGTACCACCTGCGGTTACAGTAATATCAGTAAGCGGAATCGTGAAGCTGGTAGCGGTATCCGTCAGGAAACCGGGAGTCGTGGTGGTGGAGGTCAGACTCACATCACCGCCATTGCCAAACACCTGAACCGCTATCGTACCCTGACCGTTTCCGACGGCTTCGTCATCAGATACGGTAAACGGCAATGTGGCTGTTGTCGGAGGAATAGCACCTGAATACACCACATCATTAACGGCGGTGCCGGTGGCATCCCAGGTGATTTCGTTGATGGTCGCCCCCAGATCGCCCACTTTCAGGATAATGATCCTGGGAACAACCACTTTCAGCTTCAGGTCGGCATGCGCAGATATGTTTCCAGTCCCCACAGACCAGCGTGATTCAGCCTGCGCCAGTTGCGGCAGGGCCATGCTGGCCGACAGACCGAGAACCACACCCAGTTTATTCAGTTTCTTCATCATCAAACCCTCGATTATCAGCAGACAGACAGCGGGCGGAAGACCTCAATATTTACGTAAAGAATACGTCCTAACCAACTGTTTTGTCAATACAAGAAAGCCGCCGCGTTACAAGGTGGCTATATCTCTTAACTCTTATATAGACCACCTGACGGCAAACGCCAGAATAATTGACGGGCGGCTGCTGATTTTAACAGCGGCGGGCGGATCAGCGGATGCGCGTCAGGGCAATGGAGGCTTTCGCCCACTTGCGCAGTGAAACATCGATGGCAATATCATTGCTCAAGACCTCCCAGGGCAGGGGCACGGTTTCCTCCAGCACATATAACCTGTGGGCGCCAGTGGCCACCAGCGGAAAGCGAAAATGCCCGGTGGCATCGGTTTTCGCCAGATACAGGCCGTCCAGATAGACCTCCACGCCGGCAACGGTTTTTTCATCGCCCTGTTGTTCACCATCATTGTTTTCATCCATGAAAACCACGCCCAGCACCGATCCGGCCGCGCCGGAACCGCCGTTGTCGCCCAATGGCGAGATCGGCGCGCCACCGCTGGTCTGATAACGTACGGTCAGCAACGCCGAGCTTGCCAGACGCGAATCGGGCAGGACAAAAGGATCGGGCGCCAGCTCATCCTGCGTCCGGTCGTAGTAGGTCTGGTTGTAATTGAGTTGCACCCCGGCAGTCCAGCGCCGGGCAAACGGGTGTTCGACATGCAACTGGGCGTGCCAGTTGGCCTGGCCACTGCCGCGATCCACGTCATACAGGCTGTAACCGACGGAACCGTCGATCCAGCCGCCATGCGACAGCGGCGCGCTGGCGCTCAGCCCGACGGTCGGATTCCAGGTTTCGCGGTAGTCATCATGCTGGCGCTGGAAGCCCAGCTCCAGTTCGATCTGGCTGCTTTCGGAGCGATCAAAGGTCAGCGCATATTCCAGCGCCTGCGTGGTCACCGGCCCGCTATCGGGAGAAAGCTCGCTGACATAGGCCGAGGCTTCCCAGCGGCTGCGATAACGGCGATTGTGGCGATAGCCGTAGAACAGCCGCATATTCAGGCTGGAGCCGAAGAAACGATCATCACCGCTGCCTTCGTGATAGCCGCGATAGTAACCGGAAGCACCCAGGGTGGAAGCATAGGACTGCCTGAAATTCCACCCCAGATTGGCGAGTATGCCTGCACGGGTCTTCTCGCGTTCGCCTGTCGCCAGATTCAGCGACAGCCACTCCAGCGAGCCGTTCATGTGAGTGCGGCCCTTGTCGTAATCGGTACGCCAGTAAACCCCGCTCTGGTCATCGGAGATTTCCCGCGCCAGCCAGTTCATGTCGGGGCCGATGGCATAGGCGCCCAGTTCGTGGGTGTAACGCACATAGCGCTTGACCAGATAGCCGCTGACGCCCAGCGAACCATCGGTATTGCCGATCACCTGCAGCAACCGGTCCGCCCGGTTCAGCCCGGCGCCATGGCGCGCCGCCAGCAGGGAGTATCCGCTACGATTCTCGCTCTCGTCAGGGGAACCGGAAACATTCCACAAATCGGCGGCGAAAAGCCAGCCCAGACCCGGGTCCCAGCTGTCGCCGAGCAGGGTCGCCGTGGCACTTTCCGAGAAAAAGGCCTGACTCAGCGGACCGCGCAAGCGGCCCACTTCGCCGGCAGAAAGCCGCAGTGTGTGTCTGCCCCGGGTCAGGCTGGTGGACGCGCCCAGCAGTTCGGGCGTCAGCATGGACAGACGCGACGAGCGCTGCCGGGTCCAGCCGGCGACCGGCCTGAACACGCCCAGCGTGTTATCCATGGTGGTTTTTTCCGTCAGCGCGAAATCGGTCTGGCGCACCACAAAGGCGCCGTGCACATCGGATGAGCCGAAAGGATCCTCATCATCGCCGATGGCGCCAAAAACCAGGCCCTGCTGGTCAAACCGGCTGAGATGCACTTCGGAATACAGGTTGCCCAGCTGGCGCGTCTGGCGCGCGCCGTACAGGGACAGGCTGGAAGCGTCGTCGCTGCCGTCCTCCAGCGAATCGTCCAGGGTAAAGTATTGAAACAGGGCGGAAAAACTGTACAGGCCGGAGGCGTTCTGTTCCTGCAGCAAGGCAGCGTCCAGCGACTCGTCTTCGTCCGGTTCGCCAGCGATGAGCTGGTCAACATAGGCGGTTTCGCCGTGCGCAGTGGTTTTGGCCGGTGAATCCGGCCCGGGAGCATTGTCCGCGGCAACGACGATGCCGCAGACCAGCAGACTCGCCAGCGTACTAAAAGCACCGGCCTGACGCAGCGCCACAGTCACTGGCGCTACCCCCCCGCGGCCGGGACCGGCGTTACCGGGACAGGAAAAATGTTCTGACAAGCTGATTTGGCCCACCCCCATGGCTTCAGCTTTACATACTAACAGATCAGAGGCTTATTGTGCTTAGCTAATTTTCTGCGTGAAAGCTCAATCACGCCCTGCGCAGCCGCACGTATCAGTCATGGCCGTGGCAGCCTTCCCTGCCAGCAACATCGATATAGTCTTGCAGCGTCCTGCCGGGTTCGTCGTCGAAAACCGTTTCTGCAACGATCTCTCCAATCCGGTCCACGCGAAAACTACGGAAAGAACTGCGCAACTCACACCAGGCCGCCAACGTCCAGACCTTGCCCCAGAAAAACAGTCCCAATGGCCTGACCAGCCTGCGACTGGTCTCGCCATCCAGCCTTATATAGCCGAGCCGGACCTTGCGCCGCCCACGAATCAGTTGTCTCAGACTGGCGAGATTTTGCCTTTCCCGGCTGGCCGGCTCGAACCGCAACGGCGTCATATCTGCCCGTCCCAGTTCGTCCTTCAGCGTGTCGGGAATGACCGACTCCACTTTTTCCACCAGTCCTCTGGCCGCTTTCGCCATCACCGGATCGCTCCAGGTCTGCACCATACGCGCGCCCAGTAACAGCGCCGTCAGCTCGTCGCGATCAAACATCAGCGGCGGCAGATCAAAACCATCCAGCAGGCGGTAGCCCTTGCCGGGCTCTGACAACAGCGGAATGCCCGAGGCAGAAAGATCGTCCATGTCACGGTAAATCGTGCGTACCGAAACTTCCAGCTCTTGCGCCAGCGCCCGGGCGGTGGTGATGCGGCGATGGCGCAGAAACTGGATAATGCGGAACAGGCGGTCGGCGCGGCGCATTCAGGAGTCCCCGCCCGCACCGACGAGCTGGAGACAAGCGCCGACCGCCCCGGCCCGTTTCAAATCATCTGCCGCGTCCATGCCTGCTTGCGCCAGCATGGACACCAATGCCGATCCAGGATTATTCATGGCTTCCAGATTCATTGCAACGATCATAACCCTGCGCTGCTGACACCGTTTTGTCAGTCACAACGTTTATTATAGCGAACATGGAACATCTATGAGGGCAGCTTTCCCGCAAAGCCTCAACTCGTTGTATACTCTCCCGATAACAACAAAACCAGCGGCGCTTGCAGGCGCTTTCTCACGCCAGGGAGACATATGCTTATCAACAAGGAGCTGAGAAAAAAAATTGTGGCGGGCGTGCTGTTTGCCCTGCTCGCAGCATACACTGCTTTACATGTACCTTCCGTCGAAGTCGCCTGGGTCAGCGCCCTGCTGATTCTCACCATCTATCTGTTCGCCTTTGAAATCGTCAGTGTCGACGTGGCCGCCATCACTATCATGGTGCTGCTCGGCCTGAGCACCCTGCTGGCGCCACTGATGGGGCTGGAAAAGGGCCTGGTGGACAACCGGCATTTGTTCGACGGTTTCTCCAGTAACGCCGTCATGTCCATCATCGCGGTGATGATTATCGGCGCCGGACTGGACAAAACCGGCCTCATGAGCAAGGTCGCCGCCTTCATCCTGAACATCGGCGGCACCAGTGAAAAGCGCATCATCCCGATCATTTCCAGCACCGTGGCGATCATTTCCTCGTTTATGCAGAACGTGGGCGCGGCCGCTCTGTTCCTGCCGGTGGTCAGCCGGATTGCCGCGCGTTCCGGCATACCCCTGTCGCGCCTGCTCATGCCCATGGGCTTCTGCGCCATACTCGGTGGTACGGTGTCCATGGTCGGGTCATCACCACTGATCCTGCTCAATGACCTGATACTCAACTCCAACGCCGCCCTGCCGCCGGAGCAGCACATGAACACCTGGTCGCTGTTCTCGGTAACGCCAGTGGGTCTGGCGCTGGTCGCCACCGGCGTGCTGTATTTCGTGCTGGCCGGGCGCTTTGTGCTGCCGGAGACAGACGGCAAACAGGCCAATGTCATGGGTGAGGGCACGCTGAACTATCTGTCCAGGATCTATGGCCTGAAATACGACATCAACGAAGTGGCGCTGGAGGAAGACTCGCCGCTGGTGGGCCGCCATGTGCTGGAAGTCGAGGAAGAATTCAAGGTGCGCATTGTCGCCATACTGACGGGCGACGAGCTGCTCATCGGCGCCAACAAGATCGACCGTGACGTTACCATCAATCGTGGCGCGGTGCTGGGCATCGTCGGTACGCCCTACGCCATCCAGGAATTCTGTGACAGGAACAGGGCGCGCCGAAGGCGGCAGCTGCATGCGCTGGCGGAAGTGCTTTCTCCGGCCAGGTCGGGTATCGCCGAACTGGTCATTCCGCCGTCATCTTCACTGATCGGCAAATCCGCCAAGGATGTCTGGTTTCGTCAGCGCTATGGTGCCGCCATCATCGGCCTGTACCGCCAGGGCAAGGTCTATGAGGAGGGCGAAGGCATACGCGACATGCCGTTTCAGGGCGGCGACACCCTGATCGTGCATGTGACCTGGCAGGCGCTGCAGGTGCTGGAAAAGGATCGTGATTTCGTGGTCATTACCACAGAATATCCGCACGAAGAACTGCGCCCGGAAAAAGTTGGCTGGGCCGGCCTGTTCTTTGCCATTGCCCTGGGCCTGGTACTGTTCACCGACCTGCGTCTTTCCGTGGCCCTGCTTACCGGCGCCATGGGCATGGTGCTTTCGGGTGTACTGCACATCGACGAAGCCTATGAAGCGGTGAGCTGGAAAACCGTGTTCCTGCTGGCCAGCCTGATTCCCCTCGGTCTGGCGGTGGAAACCAGCGGCACCGCCAAATGGATCGCCGACCAGACCCTGACCATGCTCGGCGACGTACCGACCTGGGGATTGCAGCTGACCGTCGCGGCGCTCAGTACTTTTTTCACTCTGGTCATGTCCAATGTCGGCGCTACCGTGCTGCTGGTGCCGCTGGCGGTGAACATGGCCATCGGCGCAGGCGCAAACCCGGCGGTGTTCGCCCTCACCGTGGCCATCGCCACGTCCAATTCTTTCCTGATTCCCACTCACCAGGTCAACGCCCTGATCATGGGCCCCGGCGGCTACCGGGTACCGGATTTCATGCGCGCCGGCGGCGTCATGACCATACTGTTCCTGATCGTGATGATGGTGATGATGAGCCTGATTTACTGAAGCCGGCGCGGCAGCGAATATTGGCGCCTGCCGCCCGGACGTGCTAGTAATGGGACAAGGCCACTTCATCTTGCAGCCTTTCTGACATGAGTCCGATGAAGAATTTACACACGCTGTTTCTTGCCCTGTCCGTACTGAGTGCCGCAGCCGCGGCGGCCAGCCCGCAGCTGTCCGGCTGTCCGGTTTTCCCGGCCAACAACATCTGGAACACGCCCATCGACAGCCTGCCGGTCGATCCGCGTTCGGACGACTATATCAACACCATCGGCAGAAACGCCCATTTTCACCCGGATTTCGGCTCCGGCACCTGGAACGGCGGTCCCATCGGCATCCCCTACGATATCGTCGACGGACAACAGCCTGGCGTCAGCGTCTCTTTCACCTACGCCAGCGAAAGCGACGCCGGGCCCTATCCCATACCGCCCAACCCGCAGATCGAGGGCGGCCCCGCCGGAACCGGCGACCGGCATATACTGATTCTGCAAAAAGACAGTTGCACATTATACGAATTGTTCAACGCCAGCTATCAGTCGGGCTCCGGCTGGCATGCGGGCAGCGGCGCGATCTTTCACCTGAACAGCAACGCCCTGCGGCCCGCCGGCTGGACATCGGCCGATGCCGCCGGGCTTCCCATACTGCCGGGGCTGGTGCGTTACCAGGAAGTGGCCGCTGGCGCCATCCACCACGCCATACGCTTTACCGCGCCGCAAACCCGCAAAGACTATGTCTGGCCGGCGCGGCATTACGCCTCATCCCTGACCGCCGCGCACTACCCGCCCATGGGGCAGATTTTCCGTCTCAAGCCCGGATTCAACATCAGCGCATATTCTCCTCCTGTCCAGGTGATACTGCGGGCCATGAAAAAATACGGCATCATCCTGGCGGACAATGGCTCGTCCTGGTTTCTGTCCGGCGCGCCCGACTCGCGCTGGGACAATGACCAGCTGCGTGAACTGAAACAGCTGACCGGCAACGACTTCGAGGCTGTTGATGTCCGTTCGCTGATGCTGAATCCCGACTCCGGTCAGGTGCGGCCGGCCGCGCCAGGCGGACCCGGTACACCCGGCAATGGCGCCGCGCCCATGGTCGCGCCGTGGCTGTTGCTGTTACAGTAAGCCGCCGGCCCGGGCCTTGCCGCAGCGCTTCAGCCGCCGTTCTGCCTCGAAACCATACATAATCCGGCGCTCACACGATTGAAAACCGGCATCGGCAACCCTATCTGTGCCGTATCCGATCACCCATAACATGAGGAATCACCATGAAAAAAGCCATCCTGACCAGCGCAATCCTGCTCGCCGCCGGCGTCGCCCAGGCCAGCGAGGACCTGACCCCGCGCATCGAAGCCAGCCGCGCCGCAGTCAAGTCATTCATGACCCAGCTGAAAGGCGAGCTGCAGGCCGGCATGAAGGCAGGCGGCCCGGTCAACGCCATCGGCATCTGCCATACCAAAGCGCCGCAAATCACCAGCGAGGTGTCGAAACAGAAAGGCTGGGAAATCGGCCGCACCGCGCTGAAAACCCGTAACCCGGCCAACAAGCCGGATCAATGGGAGCTGGCGGTGCTGAATCAGTTCGAGCAACGCAAGGCGGCCGGCGAAGACCCGAAAAAAATGGAATACTCGGAAGTCGTCGAAACCGACGGCAAAAAGACCTTTCGTTACATGAAGGCCATCCCCACCGGCGCAGTGTGCCTGACCTGCCATGGTGAAAAACTGGCCCCGGAAGTCGCGGCAAAACTGAAAGAACTCTACCCCGAAGACCAGGCCACCGGTTTCAAGCTCGGCGATATCCGCGGCGCGTTTACCATCAAACAGCCGATTCAGTAGCTGGCGTGATTGGTGAGCGGCGTCTTTGCTAATCGCCAATCACCAATCACTGTCCACCGTCTTTTCAAACACCGCCTCCATCCGGTCCAGCATGACGGTGTCGGTGAACTGCTGCTCTACCCGCTGCCGCGCGGCGCGGCCCAGTTGTCTGCGCAGGTTTTTATCTTCCAGCAGGCGCGACAGGGCCGCGGCCAGCGCCGTGGCGTTTTTTGGTTCAGTCATGAGGCCGGTTTCGCCGTCTACCACCAGCTCGTCTATGCTGCCCACCGGGGTTGAAACCACGGGCAGTTCACAGGCCATGGCCTGCATGATGCCTTGTGGCACGCCTTCATTGGCCCAGGAAGGCAGGGTGAAAATATCCATGGCCTGCAGCCACGGGCGCACGTCGGCCTGATTGCCCGGCAGCGACACTCTGCGCTGCAGGCCCAGCTGGTCTATACGCTGCGTCAGGTTTTCCCGCTGCGGTCCGTCTCCGACGATGAGCAGATGGACGTCATCCCGGCCCAGCCCGGCAAAAGCGTCCAGCAGGCAGGCGTGGCCCTTCCAGCTGCGCAGGGTGGCGACAATGCCGATAATCAGGCCGCTTTGCGGCAGGCCGAGAGCGGCGCGCGCCCGGGCCTGGTCGCCGGGCGCAAAATAGCCGGTATCGACGCCGGTGGGTATGGAGGTCACATGCGCGGCGTCGATGCCGTTGTCGCTGATCAGGGTCTGACGCAGCCGTTCACCGGTGGTGACGATATGGTCGGTGGCGTTCTGGTACAGCCATCGCGCCAGCCAGTGTTTCGCCACCGGCGCCGAAATATGACGTGTTCTGACTATCTTCGGCCGGCCGCGCCAATAGCGGGTGGCGGCCGCCGCCAGCCAGCTGTCAGCAGAACTGTGCGTATTGATGATGTCCACCGGTTCGGCTCTAAGCTGTCGCCGCAAGGCCAGCGCCGCGGAAAAAGAGGGCTTTTCCAGCGCCAGCTCGACCACCTCGATGCCCCTGGCCCTGGCTTCCCGGGCAATATTCGATCCCGGCGTACAGGCGATCTTTACCGCATGGCCGCGCTGCATCATGCCCGCGGTTTCGTTCAGAATGCGGATCTCCTGCCCGCCCCAGCCGCGGGATGCCTCGGTATGCAGTATTTTCATGGCCGCTCCAGTATCTGGTCGTACAGGGATATTATTTTATCAACCATATTGTTTAACGTCAGATCCTTTGTCGTGGCGACGGCCTGCGCGGAATAGTGATCCCGGCCATGCGCCATGACTGTTTTCATGTCAGCGGCGAAAGCCGCCACATCCAGGGCATCGGCCACATAACCGTTGCGACCGTTGACAATCAGCTCCGCCGCGCCGCATTTGTTGCTGGTAAGCACCGGCAGCCCGGAAGCAAAGGCCTCGGTGCAGACATTGGGAAAAGGATCGTAGAGGGTGGGAAGCAGCAAGGCATCGGCCGCGCCGTAATAGCCCTCTGGCTGATTCTTACGGCCCAGAAAAAACACCCGCGCGGCAACGCCCAGCCGCCGCGCCAGGCGCTGGTAACGGGCCGTGTTCTTGTCCACGCCTATCACCAGCAGGCAACTGTTCCCGCCTGCCTGCGCCAGCGCCTGTAACGCTGTCGCCAGGCCCTTGCGCTCGAAACCGGAGCCGACAAACAGAAACACGAACGGCTGGCCGCTGATGCCGGTCTGCGCCAGCAGCGCCTGCCGCGAGACGCGAGTGGCGGGGGAAAAAACCGACTGATCCACGCCGTTGTAGATCACATGCAGGCGCTCCCCGGGGTAGTCGAACCAGTGGCGGATTTCGTTTTTGACCATGCGCGAATTGCAGATGACTGCTTTCAGGCGCGGACTGGCAAACAATGCCT
>JALXFQ010000269.1 GCA_027067235.1 Gammaproteobacteria bacterium | reverse complement strand
TATCTGGATGTGCCGCTGCAGCACGCCAGCCCGCGCATACTCAAGGCCATGAAGCGCCCGGCCAGTGCCGAAAATGCTCTGGCCCGCATCCGTGCATGGCGCGAAACATGTCCGGACATGACCTTGCGCAGTGCTTTCATTGTCGGGTTCCCCGGCGAAACGGAAGAAGACTTCCAGCAATTGCTGGATTTTCTTGAGCAGGCGCAGCTGGACCGGGTGGGTTGTTTCATCTATTCGCCGGTGGAGGGCGCAGGCGCCAATGCCTTGCCGGATCCTGTGCCGCCGGCAGTGGCGGAAGAGCGTTTGCATCGCTTCATGTCCCTGCAGGCGGAAATTTCTTCGCAGCGCCTCAGCCAGAAGATCGGCCAGACCCTGCGCGTTCTGGTGGATGGCGTTGACGGGGACGGCCGCATGGTGGCGCGCGGCCCCGGTGACGCGCCGGAAATCGACGGCGTGGTCTACGTCGAGGCCGACGGAAATGCGGCACAGGCCGGAGACTGGCTCGATGTGAAGATTACGCGCTCTGATGAATACGATCTGTTTGGCGCTATCAGAAAAAACAAATAGTTGCGAAATAAATATAAAGTAATGTATCATTCTTCGCGTGTAACCCCACGGGAGATGATAAAAATGAACAATACTTACCGGGAGCAACAAGCAGGATACTGGCGTTCTGCCGGGCGCATGGCCTTGTTTCTTGCCCTGTTCGGTCTGGCGGCCACGGGCGCGGTGAGAGCCGGCTTGCCGGTTTATCATTTCCTCAAGCCGGTAAAAAAGGATGTGCCCAATTCCACGGTGCGTCTGATATCTGCTTCCCTTGCGGATTATCAGCATCTGCTGAAACTGCGATAAGCCGCCGCTTTTCCCGGACGCGGCGACGGCTGCGTTGCAGGCGCTTTTCCGACTATCCCAAAAGAAAAGTTTTTCTCGCCTTGAAACAGGACTAGAATCGTCCCATTTGAAAGGGGACTGTTTTGGTCCCCTATGGCTGTGGAGGTGGCGGCGATGCTCAGAATGAGCAAACTGGCGGATTATGGCGCATTGGTGATGGCTTTTCTGGCCAAGAGCGAGCGCATGCTGAATGCGACTGAAATCTCCAGTGAAATCAACGTGGCTTCGCCGACGGTGGCAAAATTGCTGAAGTTGCTGACGCGGGGCGATCTGCTGGTTTCGCACCGCGGCGTCAATGGCGGCTACAGTCTGGCTCGCAGCGCCGATGAAATCAGCGTGGCTGATATTATCGACGTGATCGAAGGGCCCATTGCATTGACCGAATGTGTGTCGCAGCCGGGGAGCTGTGTACAGGAGTCTGACTGTTCTCTGCGTGAGAACTGGCAGGTGATCAACGACGCCATGCGCAAGGCGCTGTCCGAGGTGAGTGTTTCCGATCTTGCCGGCGGCCGCCGCGAGCACAGCGTCACCATAGATTCAAACGGGTCGTTCGATACCACGGCCGGAGGATGTTGCTGATGTCATCGAGTGATGTGCTGGACGAAGTCGTCCGCAGTGAATACAAGCACGGTTTTGTGACCGATATCGAGGCGGACATACTGCCGCCAGGCCTCAACGAGGACACGATTCGTTTTATTTCGGCCAAAAAAGACGAGCCGGAGTGGCTGCTGCAGTTCCGCCTGGATGCCTATCGCCACTGGCTGACCATGGAATCGCCGGATTGGGCCAGGCTGAATATCGACCCCATTGATTACCAGTCCATCTCTTACTGGGCCTCGCCCAAATCGAAGGATGACGGCCCGAAAAGCCTCGATGAGGTGGACCCGAAGCTGCTGGAAACCTATGAAAA
>JALXFQ010000268.1 GCA_027067235.1 Gammaproteobacteria bacterium | reverse complement strand
GTCTGCCATGCGCCCACGGCGTGGGGCATGCAGCAAACACTGGGCACTGGCGCCGCCACCAATTCGGTGGACGAAATCACGCAGGCCGACTGTCTGATGATCATCGGCGCCAATCCCACGTCCGCTCACCCTGTCACCGGCGCGAAAATCAAACAGGCGGTGCTGAAAGGCGTACCGCTGATTGTCATTGATCCGATTCGCACCCGGCTGGCTGCCCTGGCGGCGGTTCATCTGGCGGTGAAGCCCGGCGGCAACATACCCCTGCTGACGATGTTCATTCACAGCCTGCTGCAGCAGGAGCTGATCGACCCGGATTTTATCCGCGAGCGCACCGAAGGATTCGACCAGTTCGCCGAAGCAATTCGCGCCCGGTCGATACCCACGCTCGAACAACTGGCCGACGTCAGTTATGCGCAGGTCAGCGAGGCTGCCAGACTGTATGGCAGCGCGCAGAACGCCATGATGTTTCACGGTCTTGGCGTAACCGAACACTATCAGGGCAGCCGCACGGTAATGCTGCTGGCCGATATCGCCATGATGACCGGAAATCTCGGCCGGCCGGGGGTTGGCGTCAACCCGCTGCGCGGCCAGAACAATGTCCAGGGCGCGGCCGACATGGGCGTGCAGCCGCATCAGGGCGCCGGTTATCTGGATGTAACGCTGGAACAGAACCAGCAGCGCTACAACGAACACTATGGTCTGCCGGTTCCCGCCCAGCCCGGCCTGAAAATTCCGCAAATGTTCGGCGCCGCCCGCACCGGCAGTCTCAAGGCGTTGTGGATCATGGGCGAAGACATATTGCAGACCGACCCCAACACCTGCGAAGTCAGGACTGCGCTGTCCTGCCTGGATCTGCTGGTGGTGCAGGAGTTGTTCATGACGGAAACCTGCGCCATGGCAGATATTGTGCTGCCGGCTTCGTCTTTCCTGGAAAAGAACGGCACATTCACCAACAGCGACCGGCGGATCCAGAAGGTGAACGCCGCCATTGAACCGCTGGCCGGCACCCGGCCCGACGGCGACATCATCTGCGACATCATGGGGCGCATGGGCTATCCGCAGGGAGAATATGACGCCGACAGCGTGCTGCAGGAAATCAGCGGCGTGGTGCCGTTCTTCGCCGGCGTGCGGCGGGACCAGCTGGGAACCAGCGGCAAACAATGGCCGGTGAAGCCGGATGGCAGCGACACGCCCATTCTGCACAGGGAAAAATTCAGTCTTGCTGGCGGCAGGGGACGATTCATCTTGCCTGAATACGAAACTTCGCCGGAACTGGGCCGGGTCGGCGACAGCTATCCATACATACTCACCACCGGCCGCATTCTGGAGCACTACAACTGTGGCAGCATGACGCGCAGAACGCCCAACCTGGAACTGGTGGATCACGATGTGTTGCTGGTCAACCCCGCAGACGCGCACAAGGAAGGCATTGCCGATGGCGGCTTTGCGGAGATCTGTTCAGCCAATGGCGTCACCCATATACAGGTAAAACTGACCAGCGACATTCGCCCGGGCATTCTCTACACCACGTTTCATTTCCCGGAAATCGCCATCAATCATCTCACCAGCAACGTGTTCGAACAAACCACGATGACACCGGAATATAAAGTCGTGGCGGTCAATATACGGCCGTTCGAGCCCGGCAGGGATACGCCCGCCGTGGTCACAAATGCCGCAGCATGTCCTGTGCGCTAGCGACGATATCCTTGCGTTTGAACAGGAACTGCCAGTTGCGTCCGCCCACCTGCAGCCAGAGGATGGCAGCGCGGATGCCGGCAAACAGGATGGCGCGAATGCGCGCGGCAACATCGGCATCGGCCAGCTTTTCCGGCTCGCCGCGCACCATGATACGCGGGTCCAGTTTGCTCACTGTTTGCTGATAAAGCCCGGCGACGCGCTGGATGGCGTCGGCGTCCACATTATCTTCCGGGCCGCCCTGCAAGGTGGCAGCTAGCTGGTCAATGACTGCGCCGAAGCGCTGCAGCAGTTCCGGCTGGCGCTGGATTTTTTTTGCCAGCTGTACCATGGTCATGGCGTAGCGCAATACATCCGCGTCGAAATGTTCGCCACGCGACATGCTGTGGGTCAGCGTTTCCAGGCCGAGGCGAATGTGCTCCACGCCGCCAAACACCTGATCGGTGGTTTCCGGCGAGGTGCTCAGAATGCTGCGGAAACTGGCATTATAGGGCCGCTGATCAGCGAATCCGCGCTGCGCCAGTTGCTGGGTCAGTTGCGCCGCCTGAAACACCCCCGCCAGCGCAATGACGCGTTCCTGATCGGTGTGAATCACGAGATCCCCTTGCTTGCTTCCTGTTGGGGAAGTAATTTACGCGACATGAGATAGCAAAGACAATCCTGATGGATGATTTTTGCGTCGCGAGTCAGCATGGCCGGCATCACCGGACCAATGGTGCAAACGTGGTCGTCCGTTTTCCGGAACCATCGCTGGCTGACGTCCCGCCCCTGCTCATCGGTCACAATGAGACATGCCTGTGAACCGGGGTGAATGCGCGCTATGCAGGCACCCTCCTCCAGTTCGCGAAAATTCAGTTTGTCCAGATCTGCAGGAAAACTGATATCCGCGTCGTTGTCATTAAAGCCAATGCGGCAATCGCGCGATACCTTGACCACGGCGACAGCATGGTAAAGCTCCAGATCATGGGGATGAACCGGCGTATCCGGCACCCGGGCCATGTGCAGACAGCCATCAACGAAATCCAGTACATGATCGGTGCCGTGTTCCTTGCCGGGCAGACCGCTTTCCAGCGTTACCGCGGGGCACAGGCCGGAAAAGGCATTGGTGGACGTGGTATCGGGCCGCACCACTTCCAGCGCGATGCGACTGAACATGGCGGCCAGTTGCAGATGTGGGTTCTGCAGGCAGGTCACCACTGAATAATGCGGATTCATACCGGTATTGTTATGGATGTCCACCGCAATGAACACCTTGCGCCGTCGCATCTCGTCCAGCACCTGCTGCGCCATGGCGTGCTCCGGCGTGCCGTTGCCTTTCCAGATCCGGTTGTAGTCGGGCTGTCCGTCCAGCCGCCGCATGTTGTACACGGCCGCCGCGGTGTTGCCGACAAAGATGCTCAGCGACCGCGGCAGGCCCGATGCATAGCGCTTGAGCAAACGTTGCACGGTCAGCAGGCCGGTAGTTTCGTTGCCGTGGAGCAGCACGGAAACGAACAGCGGCTGTTCGCGCTCGCCAGCCAGGTGAATCAAGGTCGGCCCGCCCAGCAAATCCTGCAGCTGTTCAGCCCGTGCCTGCAGAAAACCCGCCGGAAGCTGATTCACAATATTCAGCATCAGACAGGCCACTCATGGACAGGTTTGTCACTTTCCTGCTGCTCATGATATCCCAGCACCAGTTCGGCGCCAGAGCCATGATATTTCTCCATCCACGCCCGCTGCCAGGCGGCGCCGGTCTGCCCCGATGCCACGCGCTGGCGAATGATGTCGAGATAGTGGCGCGCATCCGCCTGATCCAGTCCCAGGCGGGTCAGGCCGGCGTGGGCCGAGGGTAGCAGCTGCTGCAGTATCAGTTCGCCGACATTGACTTTTCTGCCACCGCGCCAGTGCATGTCGGCATCCAGCCCGTAACGCGCTGCGCGATAGAAATCGGCCTTTACGATCTCGAAAGGATTGGCCTGCAACACCGGGTCATCATACAGTGCAACCAGCATGCCATAATAGAATGCCGCGTTGGCAATATTGTCGGCTACAGTAGGACCGGCGGGCATCACCCGCTGCTCCAGACGTAGATGCAGCCTGTCGTTACTGCTACCAACCAATGGCCGCACCCAGCGCCACAGAGTGCCATTATGAAGACGCAGATGGAAAAAACCGTCCAGAACGGAATGCTGGCCGGAATCATCCTGCAACTCCGGCAACAGCGGCGGGAATCGCCGCAGATTCTCTTCAAACAGTTCGAACAGGGATTCACGCACAAATCCGGAGCCAAACCAGACCCGCTCCGGCCGGCGCGATTCTCCCTCGATGCCACGCACCCGTACCGACTGCTCGAACAGCGGAATGCGGGTTTCATCCCACAAGTCGTAGCCAAACAGGTAGGGAGAATTGGCGCAGGCCGCCACCAGCGGCGCGCAGGTCAGCAACGAAGCGTTGTAGCAGTTCACCGCCTGCTGCTGGTTCATCTGGAAATGGACCTGGAAAGACGTGGCCGCGGCCTCCAGCATCACGTCTTCATGGATGGTCTGCAAATGATCCCGCCCCTGGATATCCAGATGCAGCGGGACGCCGTTACGCAACCGGAAAACCTGTTCATTCAGGGCGCGGTAGCGTTCCATGTCGGACATGTTGGCCACGGTCAGGTCTGACTCGTTGAGCGAAGGCAGCGTACCGATCATCAGCAGCCGGTCGCCCAGCATCCCGGCCGCACGGGTACATTCACTCCATGTCTGCTGCAGACTGCCGTGCATCAGAGACAGGGCATCGGCACTGAGTTGACGCGGCGGCGTATTCAGTTCGACGTTGAAACGCGACAATTCCGGTACCACGTCCAGGTCGCTGACCTGCTCCAGAAAGCGCGCATTGTCCGGGCGCGGCCTGCCCGAGGGGTCTGTCAGGCAGATTTCCAGCTCGAAACCGCCCGTTTCCGGAGCATTGTCAAACGCCTGCTGCTGGAAAACCTGTTTCAGCTGCCGTGTTTCCTGCTCCAGCCTCTCGCGGAAGAGCAGAAAATCCTCTTCGCTGAACTCGTGGCGGGAAATCTCGTCGCCCATGGCTATGCCGGATTGGGGCTGGGGATATAAAAACAGTCCAGCGAGAAATAGGACTGTATTTGCTGCATCAGGGCCTGCACCCCGAAGCGTTCAGTGGCGTTATGGCCACCGGCGAAGAAATGCATGCCCGCCTCGCGCGCCTCATGCCAGTTATGCTCGGATATCTCGCCGGTAACATAGGCGTCAAAACCCGCCGCCTGCGCCTGCGTCCATTCGTTGCTGGCACCGCCGGTAATGACGCCCACCGACTCTATCTGCGCTGTTTCGTCCGGGCTGGCGAGTATCACGTCATGGTCGAGTATGCTGGCCAGTTGTTTCTGCAGGGCGCTGGCGGAGACCGGCGCCGGCAGGACTCCGCCAAAGCCTATTTCGCTGCCCTTGAATTCGCCGAACGGGGTCAGGTCTTGTATGCCCAGTTCCCTGCACAGGACGGCATTGTTACCCACAAAAGGATGCGCATCCAGCGGCAAATGATAGGCAAACAGATTGATGTCGTTCTTTATCAGCGGCCGAATACGGGCGGCAAACGGACCGATGATCGGCCTGGC
>JALXFQ010000267.1 GCA_027067235.1 Gammaproteobacteria bacterium | reverse complement strand
GGGTACTGGTCACCACATTGTCGATGAATGCGCGGTCATGGGAAATCAGCAGCAGCGTGCCGCTGAAATTCAGCAGAATCTCTTCCAGCAGCTCCAGCGTTTCCAGATCCAGATCGTTGGTGGGCTCGTCCATCACCAGCAGATTCGCCGGGCGGGTGAACAGCTTGGCCAGCAGCAGGCGGTTGCGTTCGCCGCCGGACAGGGAGCTGACCGGCTGGCGCGCGCGTTTGGGGTCAAACAGAAAATCCTTCAGATAACCCATGATATGCTTGCTGCGCCCGTTGATGGTCACGCTCTCGCGCCCGCCGGACACCACGTCCACCACCGATTTCGACTCATCCAGAGCGCTGCGATGCTGGTCGAAATACACTGTTTCCAGTTTGCTGCCGAGTCTGACCGAGCCGGACTGTGGCTGCAGTTCGCCCAGCATGAGCCGGATCAGGGTGGTCTTGCCGGAACCATTGGCGCCAATGATGCCTATCTTGTCGCCGCGCTGGATGGTGGTGGAAAAATCTTTCACGATCAGTTTGCCGTCCCAGGCGTAGCTGATGTTTTCGATTTCAGCCACCAGCTTGCCGGAGCGCTCGCCGGACTGCAGCTTGATATTGGCCTTGCCGGTCTGCTCGCGCCGGGCGCTTCTTTGCTCACGCAGTTTCTTCAGCGCCCGCACCCGGCCCTCGTTGCGCGTACGCCGGGCCTTGATGCCCTGGCGGATCCAGCTTTCTTCGCGCGCCAGTTTCTTGTCGAATTCGGCGTTTTGCTGTGCTTCTGCCGCCAGCGCTTCCTCCTTGCGCACCAGATAGGTGGCATAGTCGCAATCCCAGGAAGTCAGATAGCCGCGATCCAGCTCGATAATGCGCGTCGCCAGTTGCTGCAGAAATGCACGGTCGTGGGTGATGAACACCAGCGTGCCGGGGAAATCCAGCATAAAGGTTTCCAGCCACTGGATCGCCTCAATATCGAGGTGGTTGGTGGGCTCGTCCAGCAGCAGCACATCCGGCTCGTCCACCAGCGCCTGCGCCAGCATCACGCGCCGCCGCTGGCCGCCGGACAGTTCGCTGTAGGGCTGGTCGGGGGCCAGCTCCATGCGCGACAGCAGCGCCTCGACGCGCGGCGACAGGTTCCAGGCATCGGCCACATCCAGTTGATGCTGCAATCGCTCCAGCTTGTTCAGTTGGTCTGCGCCGGCGTCACCCGTCAGAGCCAGACTGGTTTCGTGGTACTGCGCCAGCAGCCGGCCGGCTTCGCCCAGACCCTGCGCCACCACATCGTAAACACTGGCGTTCGGTATCTCCGGCGCTTCCTGGTCCAGACGCCTGATGCTGGCGCCGCGCTGCACGCGGCGCTCGCCGGCATCCGCTTCCAGTTCACCGGCGATGACCTTGAGCAGGGTCGTCTTGCCGGCGCCATTGCGCCCGATCAGACAGATGCGTTCGCCAGGCTGCACCGCCAGATTGACGCGGTCTGCCAGTACCGCATCGCCGTAGTTGAGACTGATATCAACCAGTTCGATCAGAGCCATGGAGAGTTCCGCCAATAAACAGGAGCCGAACTTTACTGTCATTCGCGCCTGCGCCACAATCCCGCACCCTGAGTATTTTCGGAAAATGCCGCATGACCGTCGCCCTGTCCATCAAGAATCTGAGCAAAACCTTTCCTGGCGGCGTACAGGCGCTAAAGGGTATTGATCTGGAAGTCCGGCAAGGCGATTTCTTTGCCCTGCTTGGCCCCAATGGCGCCGGCAAGTCCACCACCATCGGCATTGTTTCCTCGCTGATCAACAAGAGCGGCGGCAAGGTGGCTG
>JALXFQ010000266.1 GCA_027067235.1 Gammaproteobacteria bacterium | reverse complement strand
CCTGAACCGGTTATGATTGCCCGGCGTTGACACAGCCCGGGCAGCCAGGACTTGAAAAGCCCCGTCAGATACTTTCTGACGGGGCTTTTTTATGTTCGGCGGCATGGCGTCTGTGCATCTGGTCATACAGCACCGGCACCAGCAGCAGACTGACCAGCAGAGCAAAGCTCAGGCCCGAGACGATGGTAATGGCCAGTGGCTGCAGCATTTCCGCCCCCTCGCCCAGGCCCGCGGCCAGTGGCAGCATGCCCACCACGGTAGTCAGGGTGGTCATCAATATGGGGCGCAGACGCAGCTGCGCTGCTTCCAATACTGCCCCGGGCAGCTCTGCCCCCGCGTCCACCCGTTGTTGAATTGTCTCCACCAGCACAATGGCGTTGTTCACAACAATACCGGCCAGCATGATCATACCCAGCCATACCGGCATGGTGACCGGTGTGCCAGTCATTTTCAGCCCGATCAGCACGCCGACCAGGCTTACTGGCGCAGACAGCATGATGACCAGCGGATTGAGCAGTGACTCGTACTGTACCGCCAGCACAACAAAGACCAGAAACAGCGCCAGCCCCAGCAACATCAGGGCCTTGCTTCTGCCCTGCTGCAGTTCTGTCGCCGCATCACCGAGATAATAGTGATAACCGGCCGGCAGAGCCCAGTCCGCCAAAGCGGTCCGAATAGCAGCAGTGGCCTGGCTCAGAGTATAGCCGGGGCTGATGGAAGCGCTGACTTCGGCTGTGCGACGCTGGTTTTCGCGCAATATTTCCAGCGGCGCCGGCGCCAGCCGGATCGATGCCAGGTCGCCCAGGCGGATCGCCGGATTTTGTTCGGTTTCACCAAAAACAAGCAGCGACTTCAGCGCTTGCGGGCTGTTCAGTTCATTCTGCGGCAGCATCACGCGTATGGGCCAGACGCGATCACCGGTGGACAGCCCTCCCGCATCGACTCCCGACATGGCAACGCGTATCTGGCGCGAGATATCCTTCAGGTCCAGACCCAGGTCGGCCGCGCGGGCGCGGTCTATGTCGATCACGTATTCCTGACGCACATCTTCCATATTGTGTTGCAGGTTACGCAACGCAGGCTGGTCTTTCAGACGGGTTTTTACTGCATCAGCCAGAGTCGCCAGCTGATCCAGCTCCGGGCCCTGTATTTTCAGGCTGATGCCTTCATCCGGTTTGCCGACGCTGATGCCGCGTATGCGCGAAGCGCGCGCGTACACCTTGAGCCCGGGTATGCCGCGGTCCGCCACCGCCTTGCTGAACCGGCGCGCCCACTGAGCCGAAGAAATGTCGCGCTGAGCACGTGGCGTCAGTTGTACCCGGATCGACGCCATATTGGCAATCTGGCGCTGGGTACGTCCAAAAATCCAGCCGCCGGAGGTGGTGAACACGCCCTGCACAGCCGGCTGGCGGTGAATGATCTCCTCCACCACCTTGACTTTCCGGTCCATGCCCTGCAACGATATACCGGCATCCGCCTTCAGATGGATATAGACCTGGCCATTGTCCATGTCGGGAAGAAAACCGCTTTTTTCCTGGCTGAGCACCCAGCCAGCCCATACGCTGCCAGCCAGCGCCAGACCAATGATCAACCAGCGCCAGGCCAGCAATTTGCGCAATACGGCGGCATAGCCTTTCGCCAGCGCCGCCATGGCGCGTTCGGCCAGCCCGCGGCCGCTGGAGAGCCGAACCCGCACCGCCAGACTCGGCACCAGGGTCAGGGCGATGATCATGGAAGCCGCAATGGCCGCACTGATGGTCAGTATCAGCTCCCGAAACAGCAATCCCACCAGGCCGCCAATGAAC
>JALXFQ010000265.1 GCA_027067235.1 Gammaproteobacteria bacterium | reverse complement strand
TGGTCGACGATTTGGCGCTGGCTGGCGCTTTTCAGCAATGACTGGTGCGCATGCTGGCCGTGGATGTCTACCAGCTGCTCGCCCAGTTCGCGCAGCATGGCCATGGGCGCGGGCCGGCCGTTGATATAGCCCTTGCTGGCGCGTTCGCGGTGGATGACGCGGCGCAGCAGCACTTCGCCGTCTTCATCCAGATCATTGTCCTGCAGCCACTGACGCGCCGGGTCGTCGCGGGCCAGCTCGAAACGGGCGCTGATCTCGGCCCTGTCTTCGCCGTGACGGATCAGCTCGCTGTCGGCGCGATCGCCCAGCACCAGCCCCAGCGCATCCAGCAAAATGGATTTGCCGGCGCCGGTTTCACCGGTGATGACGGTCAGGCCGGGCCCTGGCTCCACGCTGGCGGCGCGGGCGATGGCGATATTGCGGATATGCAGCTCGGTGAGCATGACCGGGTTTACTGGGCCCAGTTGAGCTTGGCCCGCAGCACGTCATACTGGGTATGTTCGTGCGGGCGAATCAGTTTCATGTCGTGCTGGCTGCGGCGTACCACCACGGCGTCATTGAGCTGCATGGGCGGAAAGCAGATCTGGCCGTCCAGCGTGGTTTGCGCCTGCTGCGCCGAGCGCGCCAGCACGATGCGGATGGCGCTCTGGTCGCGCACCACGATAGGCCGGTTGCTGAGGGTGTGCGGACACACCGGCACCAGCGCCATGGCGGGCAGTTCCGGGTGCAGGATGGGGCCGCCGGCAGACAGGGCGTAGGCGGTGGAGCCGGTGGGCGTGGCGACGATGACGCCATCGCCGCGGGAATGGTTGACGAACTGGTCGTCAATCCAGGTTTCAATGTCAATCAGCCGTGAAATATCGCCCTTGTAGATAACCACATCGTTCAGCGCAGTGCCGGAGCCGATCACTTCGCCATCGCGGATCAGCTCGGCGCTGAGCATGGCGCGCGGCTCGATGCGGTACTTGCCATCGAGCAGGTCGTCAATGTGTTCGAACAGTTCATCCGGCGGTATGTCGGCGAGAAAACCCAGCCGGCCCAGATTCACGCCCACCAGCGGCACATCGTGTTCCGCCAGGGTGCGCGCTACGTGCAGGATGGTGCCGTCGCCGCCGACCACGATGGCCAGATCAATTTCAGCCGCCAGCTGTTGCAGCGGCAGGGCATCGGGTAACGGATGCTGCACATGCGTGGCTGTTTCCCGGTCAAACAGGACGCGCAGGCCGCGCTGGACCAGATTGACAGCGAGTTTTTCCAGTACATGGCCAACGCTGGGGTCACGAAATTTCCCGATCAGGCCGGTGGTTTTTATCTCGCTGCCGTTGTATCGCGTCATGTTCGGGTCGTCGTCTGGTTGGTAGTGCCGAAAATACCATTAAACAGGCGTAAAAAGAACGATTTGCTGGCATCAGACAAGTTGGAGTCAGCGCCATCACGGTTTATGATTGCGCCATGGGCAATGCCGCAAAAAAATCCGCCGTAAAGCTCAACGAAAGGGCCGAGATGCTGTTGCGCGCTCTGGTGGAAAAATATATCAAGGAAGGGCAGCCGGTCGGTTCGCGCACCTTGTCCAGAACTATTGAACTCAGTCTCAGTCCTGCCACCATTCGCAACGTCATGGCCGATCTGGAGGAGCTCGGGCTGATCCATGCGCCGCATACCTCGGCCGGTCGCGTACCCACCGCCCGCGGTTACCGGCTGTTTGTCGATCGCCTGCTGCGGGTCGAGCCCCTGGAGCCGCGTTTTATCAACGAAATCGAGCAGGAGCTGACCAGCGAGGTGGATCCCGACAAGCTCACCGCCACGGCGTCAGAC
>JALXFQ010000264.1 GCA_027067235.1 Gammaproteobacteria bacterium | reverse complement strand
AGCGCTAACAATGTGGCCTGCGGTATCGGAGCCGACGCCAGCGGTGGTGGTGGCCAGAACACGGCGATGGGCCGTAATTCCAACGCCAGTGGCATCTTTGGCTTTAATACCGCATTAGGTTCCGTGGCCAATGCCAGCGGTGATGGCAGCCGGAACATCGCGATAGGAGTCTCGGCCAACGCAAGTGGTGATAACACTAACAACGTCGCCATCGGGGCATCTACGGAATCGACAGGCGGGCTGAGTACGGCGGTCGGATCGTCCGCCAGCGCAACCTTCGCGAACTCAACTGCAATCGGCAATGGCGCCACGGCAACGCGCGCCAACCAGCAGGTCTTCGGCACTTCGAGCAACACTTACACCATGCCCGGCGTGGCCTCCGCCGCCAGCAGCGCGGCGCAAGGAGCCGTCGTGGGCGTTGTGACCACTGATGCCCAGGGCAATCTGGCCTCAGCGAGCATCGCCGAACTTCAGTTGGAAAATAACCCCGCCGTCAGGGAAAACCGGGATGGTGTCGCCATGGCCATGGCGATGGGCGGCTCGTTCCTGCCGCGCCAGGGCGAGCGCGTTCGCGTTTCGGGTAATCTGGGCACGTTCAATGGCTCCAACGCCCTGTCATTCAGCGGCGCGGCGCTCGTTTCGGGGGACAGTACATTCCTGACCGGCTCACTCGGCGTCGGGTTGGATGGAAGTAACGAAGTTGGCGGCCGGGTGGGCGTCAGCTTCGGCTGGTAGGTCCACCGCCTCGCCCGCGTATCACATTCCTGATGCGAACAAGCGGAAGAATTGGGCCAACGCATAGTCAAGAGCGGGTAAAGTTGGTTATTGGTTCAAAGGGCAATTATTCTCACCCGTTGGTATGGCACCAGCGAAATGCGTTTATTTATACACTCGGCCTGCTCGCCCTATTAATGTGGAGTGGGCCTTCGCTGGCGCAGATCACACCGCGCATGCCGGACAAGAACGTCCTCACCATCCTCGTCCGCAATACTGTTCTAGCCCTCAACCAGGCCAACAGAACCGGCAATTATTCGGTGTTTCGCGATCTCGGCTCGGCCAGATTCCGCAACAGCAATACGCCCGCCCGGCTGGCCGGGATTTTCACCAGCTTAAGAAAACGCAATCTCGACCTCTCACCTATCGTGCTTTTCAATCCACAATTCAACGAAGGACCTCTCATCGACAAGACAGGTTTGCTGCGGATGGCAGGTGTTTTTTCGACAAAGCCGCTCAGCGTGCAGTTCGATCTCGCCTATCAGTGGGCTGGAGGACGCTGGCTGCTATACGGGATATGGGTTGGCATGAAACCCGCCGCGGCAGCCGCCGCCACGCCGAAAACACCGCGCTTCGAGACCACGACAATGCCTAAATATAAGAAAAAATGATCACTGGTTTTAAGGGCTGCAATCCTTCACACCCATAACTTCCAGCGTTTCTTCAACTGCGCTCAGCAGTTGCCTCATCACGCCTTCATTGAGCTGGCCGATGCAACCGATGCGGAAGCTCTCCGCCTCTGTCAGTTTACCCGGATAGATGATGAAGTTGCGCGCTTTCAATTCATCATAGAAGCGCCTGAAGGTAAATTTTGGGTCCGCAGGGCAGAAGAATGTCGTGATGATGGGTGAGAGCCACTCATCTTCCAGCAGGGTCGAGAACCCAAGCTCCCGCATGCCCTGCACCATCACATCCCGGTTGTGGCTGTAGCGGGCGAGCCGGCCCGGCACACCGCCCTCTTCCTCATGCTGGAGAAGTGCTTCACGAAACGCCACGACAGCATGGGTTGGCGGTGTGAAGCGCCACATGCCCGTCCGGTTCATAT
>JALXFQ010000263.1 GCA_027067235.1 Gammaproteobacteria bacterium | reverse complement strand
CCGTGGATCTGTCCGTGGACGATGGCGTCAAGGTGCTGAAGCTGCTGGACGCGCTGGAAGATCTGGATGACGTGCAGCAGGTGCACAGCAATGCCGAAATCCCGGAGGAATCGTACCAGGCTTGAAACCGGTCACCCACTTCTCCGATGGTATTCGCATCCTGGGTGTTGATCCGGGGTCGGTGACCACGGGTTTCGGACTGATCGAATCGCGTAATGGCAAGGCCAGCTATGTGGCCAGTGGCTGTTTGCGCACGGGCGATGGCGAATTGCCCTCGCGGCTCAAGGTTGTTTTTGATGGCCTGAACAAGGTTATCGGCGAATTTCGCCCGACCGAGCTGGCTATCGAAAATGTGTTTGTGGCCAAGAACGCCCGTTCCGCCATGGTGCTGGGGCAGGCGCGTGGCGCCGCCATCTGCGCTGCCGTGGCGAATGATCTGATCGTCTATGAATACGCCGCCACCGAAATCAAGAAAACCGTGGTCGGCCGGGGCAGGGCGGACAAAACCCAGGTGCAGCACATGATGGTGGCGCTGCTGGGTCTGGATCAGACGCCACAGTCCGATGCCGCCGACGCTCTGGCCTGCGCCGTCTGCCATCTGACCCGGTCCCACGGTCTTGCCGCCTATGGCCGGACAAACCTGAAAGGCGGCTGGGGGTGATGCGGATATGATAGGTCGACTACGCGGCAAGCTGGTGGAGAAAACGCCGCCAGTGCTGATTATTGATGTGAACGGTGTCGGCTACGAACTGGAGGCGCCCATGAGCACCTTCTACAAACTACCGGATATGGGCGCCGACGTCATACTGCATACCCATCTGGTGGTGCGGGAAGACGCCCAGCTGCTTTATGGCTTCGGCGACAAATCCGAGAAAACCGTATTCCGCAGCCTGCTCAAGGTCAATGGTGTGGGCCCGAAAGTGGCGCTGGCCATCCTCTCCAGCCTCAGCGTCAGCGACATTATCGAAACCGTGCAGACGGAAGATGTGGCGCGTCTGACCCAGGTCCCGGGCATCGGCAAGAAAACCGCCCAGCGCCTGCTGGTGGAGCTGCGCGACCGTATCAGCGCCGATGATATTGATGCGGCCTCTTTCCGCGCCAGCGCGCCTGGCGCCGCTACCGCTCCGGCCAGCGCTGCCGGTGATGCTGTCAGTGCCCTGATTGCCTTGGGTTACAGGGCCAATGATGCTTCCCGCGCGGTCAGGGCAGTGGCGGAAGAGGGAGACGCCAGCGAGGAACTGATTCGCAAGGCGCTGAAATCCATGCGCTGAGCGGCAGGCCGCCGGGCGGCGTCTCTCCCCCGGTCAAGGGAAGAGACGAGGTTTTCTAGCTGAACACCGACAACTTGCCAAACTTCTCCGCCAGCAGATAATAAAAAGTCGCGCGCGACTTGTTGCGATTGCTGGTACCCATTTTTTCGCAGATTTCCTTGATCGCGGCATTGAGCTCATCGTCGCTGTTTTTCAGACCCAGTTTCTTTTTCAGAAAGTTGTTGCGCACGGTGTCCAGTTCGGACGGCTGCGAACAGGCTACCGTGGCGGTTTCTTTTCTGCTCAGCACCAGCCGGTAGTTTTTGAGCAGGTTGTTGAGTGCGTTCTCATCCACTTTGCCGGAATATTTTTTAACGTCTGCGACGTGATCGACCATGATGTAGTCCTCAGGTTTTATTTTTGAAAGAGGCGTAAAGATACGCCGGATCCGGCAAAAAATCATCCACTGATATGCACCACCAGCTGACGCCGTCCGCCATGGCGTCGATGCTCCCAGAGATAGATGCCCTGCCACACGCCCAGCGCCAGTCGGGCGTCCATGATCGGGACGCCGATGGAAGTCTGGGTGAGGGCGCATTTGATATGCGCCGGCATGTCATCCGGGCCTTCGGCGGTATGCGTGTACAGCGCATCATTTTCCGGCACCAGCCGCTCCAGCCAGTTTTGCAGATCGGTCTGCACCGCAGGGTCGGCGTTTTCCTGTATCACCAGGCTGGCGGACGTGTGGCGTATGAAGACCGTGCACAAACCTTCAGCGACGCCGCTGGCCCGTACCAGCGCGGCGATTTCCCGGGTGCAGTCGGTGAATCCCTTGCCCCGGGTGTGAATGGACAGTTGTCTGATCATGGCTAGTCTCCGATGTTGATCAAATCCCGGAAAAAATCTTTCAGCGAGCGTTTCCTGCGCGCCGGCTTCGATGGTTTTTGCGCCGGCGCTTCGGTGGCGCGTGGTTCGGTTTGTGGCGCCAGGCCTTCCAGTCCGGGGAAGTCGGACGCCGGCGCCGGCGTGATGCCCGGCGCGCTGGTGCAGGCGCTCCAGGCGCGTGGCGCGCTGCCGTGAATATAGGGCAGTTCCACGGCGTTGATGCAATCCCTGGCGACGCGCTTCCCGGTTGCCTTGTGTACGGCGACCAGATCGACATTGGCGGGTTTGGGAATGTTCACCGGTTCCAGCTCCAGTCGTGACATGATATCCGCCCACACCCGCAGCGCCCCGCTGGAGCCGGTCAGCCCGGTGGAGCGGTTGTCATCGCGGCCCACCCACACCACGTTCACCAGGTTGCCGCTGAATCCGGCGAACCAGGTGTCATGCAGACCGTTGGTGGTACCGGTTTTGCCGGCCAGCCCCAGATAACCGGGAAAATGGCTGTTGAGAAAACGTGCCGTGCCTTCGCGTACCACGCCCTGCAGGGCGTTGATAAGCAGCCAGGCCGGGCCGGGCTTGATGGCCTGATCAACACGCAGCGGATAACGGTTGAGGGTTTTGCCATCCTGGCCGGTGACCGAGCGAATGGCGCGCAGCGGAATGCGGTAGCCGCCAGTGGCGATGGTCTGGTACATGTTGACGATGTCGATGGGTGCAATGGCTATGGCTCCCAGCAGCGCCGAAGGCACCTTGGGCAGGGGTTGCTGGATGCCGATGCGGCGCGCCGTGTCGAGCACGTTGCCGAGTCCCACGGTCATGCCCAGGCGCACGCTGGCAACATTGTAGGAATGCGCCAGCGCCTGACGCAGCTGCACAGCGCCATGATAGCGGCCGCCGTAGTTTCTCGGCGTCCACGGTTTTGCGCCCTTGCTGCGCCAGACATAGGGCGCATCGCTGATGAACGTGCTCAGGGTGAACTGGCGCGGGCGTTCCAGAGCGCTGAGATAGATGACTGGCTTGATGATGGAGCCGGTCTGGCGGCGCGCATTGAGCGCACGGTTGAAACCGGACTGGGTTGGGTTGCGGTCGCCAACCACGGCCAGCACTTCACCGTTGCTGGCGCGGGTAATGACCACCGCGCCCTGGAGTTTTTTCGCCTTGGCATGTTCTTTTTCCAGCTCGGCCAGCTTGCTTTGCAGCCCCGCTTCGGCCTGGCGCTGTATGAACGGATCCAGCGTGGAAAAAATGTTCAGGCCGCTGGCCTTGATATCCTCATCCCTGTAATCGCGGTGGATCTGGTTTCGCACCAGTTCCAGAAAGGCATGCCAGGATCGTGTGCCACGGTCTTCCTGCAGCGCCAGATCCAGCGGCCTGGCCTCGGCCAGCCGCGCCTGTTGTTCTCGCCATACGCCGCGTTTCGCCGCCTCGCGCAAGACCAGGTTACGGCGCTTCAGGGCAGCTTCCGGATGGCGTCGCGGATTATACTGGGAAGGCGCCCGGATCATACCGACGAGCAGGGCGACCTGGTGCGCCTCCAGTTCGCGCAGCGGCCGTGCGAAATAGAACTGGCTGGCCAGCCCCAGGCCATGGATGGCGCGTTGCCCGGACTGGCCCAGATAGACTTCGTTGATATAGGTTTGCAATATCTCGCGTTTGCTGTGGCGCGCCTCGATCATGAAGGCCATGACCATTTCCACCAGCTTGCGATGGATGGTCTTTTTGCGCGTGAGAAACAGGTTTTTCACCAGTTGCTGGGTCAGTGTGGAGCCGCCCTGCAAGGTTGAGCCGGAGCGCAGATTGGCAGACAGCGCCCGCAAAATGCCAACGAAATCAACGCCGTGATGATCATGGAAACTGCGATCCTCGATGGCAAACAGGGTGTCGATCACCGTTTGCGGCACCTCATCCAGATCCAGCAGCAGGCGGTCTTCATGGGCAAACGGAAAAATGCTGCCGATGAGCAGCGGTTCCAGCCACACACTGGCCAGCTGCTTGTGATCAGCATAGCGACGGATGCCGGATATGGAGTTATCGGTGAAACTGACTTCGAACGGCTGCGTTTCGGTCTCGCCATCAGGCAGCCGGAAAGGCCGCTGCTGAATCTGTACGCTGTTGTCCCTGACGGCGTAGGAACCGGCGCCGGCAAGCACATGGCTGCGGCGGAATCCCAGTGCGTCCAGTTCCCAGAGCAGATCTTTCAGTGACAGTTTTTTACCCGGCTCCAGCCGTAACGGGCGCGAATAGACATGGGCCGGCTGGCGCCCGCGATGCAGATCGAAAGCCTGGTTGACGCGCGCCGAGACCTGATATACATACCAGCCGGTCAGACCCGTGGCGCCGAGCAGTAGCAGCCAGAACCATAGCCGGAATGAACCAGGCAGGGCAGATTTTCTGTCGCGTTTTTTCAACCGGGTGTTATGCTTCAAGGAGGAGGATCAAACTGATGTCGGAGAAAAACAAATCGGCCATTGAACCCATGGGTCTGTCGCCAAAACAGGCATATGATATGATGCGGTCGGAGCCGCGCACGGTGTTTGTGGACATTCGATCTTCCATGGAGTTCCTGTTTGTCGGCCACCCCACCGGGGCAGTGCATGTGCCCTGGATTGATGAGCCGGACTGGCAGGTCAACCCCGATTTTGTCACCGATATCCGCAAGCTGATTCTCGGCGGCGCGGTGCAGGACGGCCCTGGCCAGAATGTGCCCATTATACTGATTTGTCGCAGCGGCGTACGCTCCCGCGAGGCGGGAAAGGCGCTGATCGAAGCTGGCCTGGAAAAAGTCTACCATGTGGACGAGGGTTTTGAGGGCGATCGCGACGAAAATCATCACCGCAGCGTACTGGGCGGCTGGCGTTTTCACGGCCTGCCCTGGGAGCAGTGTTAGCCCCGATCGCAAAGGCCGCCGCTGGTCAGTGTTGCGGTACAGCGCATTTGCTGGTTTGCACATTTCAGGAAAATGATTCACGCGCGAATAACGACTTTCATGCTCGTCTGCCTGCTCGCCTGCTCACCGGCGCAGGCGCTGTCGGCTTTGCCGCAGGTCATGTTGACGCAGCTGCAGAAAAACAAAATCCCTGTGTCGGCGGTATCGGTCTATGTCAGGGATCTGGACGCCGACAGAACCCTGCTGAGCTGGAATGCCGGCATACCGAGAAATCCCGCATCGGTGATGAAGCTGGTAACCACGGCTGCGGCGCTGGACATGCTGGGCC
>JALXFQ010000262.1 GCA_027067235.1 Gammaproteobacteria bacterium | reverse complement strand
CTCCGACCCCAGCGACTGAAGCGTTCCAGCCAGTCATCCCACGCGCCTGCGCTATCCTCCAGCGCGGCTATCATTCCGGCGCTAAAACCAAACAGGCCGGTAGCCAGGGCGAGGCGAATATACGACTCGTTGTTGCCGTGAACCACCGCAGTCATTAATATGGCCAGTTGCTGCGCCTGCTCTGATTCAAAAACGCTGGTTTTGCTGGCCTGCACGCAGGCAATGCCGCGCCTGCCCAGCGCCGTCTTGAGCAAATCCGCTTCATTGCGATTGCGCACGAGTATTGCGATATCGCCGCCGCCAAAAGCGCGTTGTCCGATACGCCAGCCTGATTGCGCCGCCTGCGTCAGCAGATCAGCAATATCATCGGCCACCGCCCCGGCGATGATGTCTTTCGCCGCGCCAGCAGTAACCGCCTTGTCCGCGTCCAGCGTCAGCAGACGGAATGATCCGCGTTGTTCCGTCAGCGCCGCAATCTCACCCGGATCCTTGCCGCTGGCCCTGACCGGCTGATACGCCATGTCTTTCAGCCAGAATGGCCGCGCGTGCTTATCAAACAGCGCATTCACCGCCGCCACCACGCCGCCGGTGGAGCGCCAGTTGGTATCCAGCGTCCAGAGCGCGCCGTCGCTGCTGTCCGCCAGCCGGTCCCGCACTTGCAGATAAGTAAAAACATCCGCGCCGCGAAAGCCGTATATGGCCTGTTTGGGGTCGCCCACATAAAACACGCCGCCCGAATCTCCACTGGCGGCGGTATCGCCGCCATAGAGGGCATTGAAAATATCGTACTGAATGGGGTCGGTGTCCTGAAACTCGTCAATCAGGGCCACGGGAAAACGCTTGCGCGCCTGCCGAATCAGCGTCTCCGCCGTGTCAGCCTTCAGCGCCTCATGCAAACCCAGCAGCAGATCGTCCGGCGACATGACGCCGGTTTTGCTCTTTTCTTCGGCCAGCGTCTCGCGCATTTGCAGCAACAGCTCATGACGCAACTGGTTGAGCAGCGCATCCAGCGCATCCAGCAGCCGCGCGTGGGCGCGCACATAGTCTTCCCACAAATCAAAAAACCGGTGCTGCGGCGCATCGCAATCTTTCTTCACTGCGATACCGCTGGTCATGAAGCGCTCGACCTTCGTGCAAAATCCCGAAGGCTTTGACGGGTCGGTTTCCAGATCGGCAGGCTCGTCGCTGGACAAATGTTCATCTATCCATTCCAGCCAGGCTGGCGCGTTGTTCTTGTTATAGCTCGACCGGTTCAGGTTCTTGTGCGTGAGGATAATCTCCGACACCTCGTTGCCGTTTTTCCGCCATTCCCGACTGGCAGCTTCCCAGGCGTCATTCAGTAGCCGGGCCAACTGGTCAAAATCCGCCGCATCGCCGCCATGATGTATCGCCAGATAGGGCTTGGACACCGCATCGGCAACATCCGCCAGCAAGTCTTCCGGCGTTATGCTCTTGCGGCGCAACAGATCCAGCAGCGCGGGCGACGCATCGCGGAAACGCCGCCGCCAGAAGTCATCGGCAATGCGCTGTCTGAGCTCGCTGTCATCCATTTGCATTTCCTGCTCCAGCGGCAGGCCGGATTCCAGCGCCGCTTCTTTCAGCAGCAGGCCGCAAAAACCGTGAATGGTAAACACGGCGCATTCGTCGAAATTGCGCAGGGCGATAAGCAAGCGCCTGGCTGCTTTCTCCCGGTCGGGAAACGCGTCATACAGGTCGTTCAGGAAAGCGTCATCCCGGTGGTCGCCAGCACCAGTAAATTTTTCATGGGCCTGCGCCAGCCGCTGACGCAGACGGTCGCGCAGTTCGGCAGTGGCGGCGTTGGTA
>JALXFQ010000261.1 GCA_027067235.1 Gammaproteobacteria bacterium | reverse complement strand
CTGCGTGTTGTCCATAGGGCCCGCAGGCATGGTGCTGTGCTGATTTTGTGCTGAACCGGTCATGATGCTCCCCGCCATTTGTTTCGCGCGCACCATCGGCCACAATGATTGCAATTCCTTTAACAGTGCGGCCCGGGGACCAGGGCTGAGGCGCTGGCACTGCCCGGCGTGTGTTGAACAGGCGGGGTATAAAAAAGTTTGCATGGCCGGCACTGCAAAAAACCGCGTTGCTAACAGTATGTTTACCGCTTGTGTGCGATGACCATCGCCAGAACAAAATTGTGGGCGGGTGACCGCTGATTGTCAGAGTAGTTGTGCGTATGTCTGTTGTTGAGTCCAGTTCCGTAACCAGATTTTCCTCATTCAGCCGGCTGGCCGCCGGGCTGATCAGCAAACTGCCAACGCCGGTGCGTTTTCTGGCTGTCGGGTCAGTGGGGCTGGCCAGCGACATGGGTGTTTTTTCGGCGCTTGATGCCGCCGGGTTGCATGCCCTTATGGCACGCGGGGTATCGCTGGCGGTGGCCACGCTGGTGACCTGGCGGCTGAACCGGGCGCTGACCTTTGGCCAGACCGGCCGGCGTCAGCGCGCAGAGGCAATGCGCTATGCAAGCGTGACCGCGGTGGCGCAAGGGGTGAGTTATCTGACGTTTGCCGGCCTGGTGGTGACCGTTGCCCGCGATACGCCATTGCTGGCCATCCTGGCCGGTGCAGTGCTGGCCACGGTGTTTTCCTACAACGGCCACCGGCTGTTTTCTTTTGCCGGACAGGCCCGCAAGCCTGAATCAGTTTCTTAGAAATTTTTACCGGGGAGTAAACCCATATGAAAGTCGATACAGAAGTATTTGTCATTGGTGCAGGTCCCGCCGGGCTTACCGCAGCCTATTGTCTGACCAAAGAGACCCCCTCGGTGATGGTCATTGAAAAGGACCCGGAGTATGTGGGCGGCATCTCGCGCACGGTGAATTACAAAGACTATCTGTTCGACGTGGGCGGCCACCGGTTCTTTTCCAAATCCAAAGAAGTGGTTGACCTGTGGAATGAAATCCTGCCCGATGATTTTATTTCCCGGCCGCGCCTGTCGCGCATTTATTATGGCGACAAGTACTATTCCTACCCGCTCAAAGCCTTTGAGGCGCTGAACAATCTGGGGGTTATCAATTCGGCGCGCTGTGTGCTGTCTTATGCCTATGCCCGGGCGTTTCCCATCAAGGACCCCAAAAACTTCCATGAATGGGTGCGCAACCAGTTTGGCGAGCGCCTGTTCTCGATCTTTTTCAAGACCTATACGGAAAAGGTCTGGGGCATGTCATGTGATGATATCTCGGCTGACTGGGCGGCACAGCGCATCAAGGGGCTCGATCTTTATTCTGCCGCCAAGAATGCTCTGGTGCGCTCGTTCAAGAAAAAGGATTCAGCCAAATCCGGTGATGGCGAGGTGATCAAATCGCTGATCGAGAATTTCCAGTATCCGCGCAAGGGCCCGGGCATGATGTGGGATGCAGCGGCCAAAGCCATCAGGGAACGCGGCGGCAAAATTCTCATGGACCGGTGCTTTGAAGGCATGTCATACGACGAAGACAAAAAGATATGGACGGTGGAAATCGTTTCAGGTGATGGCAGCAAAGAAACCTACACGGCGCGCCATGTGATCAGCACCGCACCGGTGCGCGAACTGGTGCGCAAGATTTCACCGGCGCCCATTTCATCGCTGCACGCACGCGATCTCAAGTACCGCGATTTTCTGACCGTGGCGCTGATCGTCAAGAGCGAGGATTCGTTCCCGGACAACTGGATTTATATTCATGATTCATCGGTCAAAGTGGGC
>JALXFQ010000260.1 GCA_027067235.1 Gammaproteobacteria bacterium | reverse complement strand
CGGTGACCAGTGGTGTTAGTGGCGGCCGCAGTTTTCTGGTGTTGCAGCATGTGTCTCTCGGCGGTGCCGGTTCGGCCTCAGAATTCGGCCGCCAGCTGGCACAGATGCATCGGCATACGGCGTCGCGGTTCGGCTGGCATCGGGACAATACTATCGGCAGTACGCCGCAGAACAACCCGTGGCGTGACAACTGGATGGATTTCTGGCGCGAGCAGCGGCTGGGGTATCAACTGGATCTGGCGGCTGGCAATGGCGAGCCCTCCCTGAAGACGCAGGCGCAACCGCTGTTGCAGAACCTGTCCCGTTTTTTCGAAGCGTATACGCCCCTTGCGTCGTTGTTGCATGGCGACCTGTGGGGGGGTAATTTTGGCTATGACGAGCAGGCCCGGCCAGTGATCTACGACCCGGCTGTATATTATGGCGACCGCGAGGCGGATATCGCCATGACCGAGCTGTTCGGCGGATTTGGCGCATCGTTTTATCAGGCGTACGATGCTGCCTATCCGCTGGACCCAGGTTATGGAGAGCGCAAAACTCTCTATAACCTGTATCACATACTGAATCACTTCAACCTGTTCGGCGGCGGCTATGCCGGCCAGGCCAGGCGCATGATCGAGCGTCTTTGCGCCCTGTTGTAGCGCTGCTGGCGGCAGCGCCCGCGCGGTAGATTTATTTCCTGGCCGTGGCCGCTTTTTTCTGCCCCGTCGCCGCATCGTCAGCGGCGCCGCTCGCAGCAGGCGTTTTCGCTGCCTTTTCCTTGATGGACAGCTGTTCCGCCAGCTTCAGGCGTTCTTTTACGGTGGTGATTTCCTCGCCTTCGGTCTCGAGGGTGCTGATTTCACCGCGGCGCAGAGCGATTTCTTCTTCAAATTTGCCGATTTCACTTTTCAGCAGGTTGATACGGTCATCAATACGCTTCTGCTTCTGGGAAGCGTCGTCAATAATGGTGGAGACCTTGACGTTGGTCGACTCGAGAGTACGCTTGACCACCAGCGCAACGAGTTCGATGTGGTCTTCCGGCAAGCCGCGCATCAGCTCGGTTGCTTCTTCTATGCCATAGGGAATGGGCTCGGTGATAGTCGGACTGGTGCTCATGTCTTTTTTACCTTCCTGAGTTTTTTCTGGTTTTTTGGCGTCTAGTGTTTGTGTTTCGCCGGATTTTGCCGGCTTCCCCGATGCCGTCGCGGACGGTTGTTCCGGGGCTTGCTCGGCGCTGATTTTGCCCTTGTTTTCTTTCGCTGCGGCGTCGGCATTTTCGGCAGGCGCCTGCGGTTCGCGGGTGTCCTCGGCAAAATCATCAGGGCTGATCTGGGCCCGAAGTTTTTCCGCCAGGGATTCGCTCGACTCGACCCGGTCCTTTGTTTCGATTTCGTCTTCCAACCATTTACGTACGTTCTGCCAGGGCATTGATTAACCTCCTGATATGATGGCCCGGGGAGTCTTGATGAACGTTCCAACACTCCCGGGTGTGAAAGCCGGGCTTATCCTCTTGTGGAATATTCCGGTTTTGTTCCTTCCTGGATGCTCTGCCCGGCATATCCGGACCGGGCATCCTGGAAAACTGTTTAACAGCCTGTCAGTGGATGATACCTCATTTTCTGACGCAATATGGCCGCTTTTCGAAAGCCCGTGCCTCGCCGGCGTCGGACATGGGGCAGAACCCGACACGGCGTCTTGCCCTGCCATTCGGCTTTGCTGCCTTTCCGTCAGGCTGGATAAGGGCGCTGTTTTTCAATAGCCCGTTAGTCTCTCTGGCGCTGGAAAAGTTCGCGCGCAAGGCAACAGCTTTCCGGGCTGAGAACCTGTCTGCGACGGCTCCGGGGCGC
>JALXFQ010000259.1 GCA_027067235.1 Gammaproteobacteria bacterium | reverse complement strand
ACCACCAGCCATTTCTGCCCGGCGAATTCGAAATTCACCTGCACCCGCGCCGATTCACCGCTGCCTTCGTAGTTGGTGACCATGCCATCGCCGAATCTGGCGTGGCGCACGCGCGAACCCAGCTTGATACCATCGGCCACTTCCACGCCGGTGCGGCGCATGGGAGAGGCAAAGGCCGAAGCCGCTGCGCCGCCGCAATAGCCGCCAGCGACACCGGGTCGGGCCATGCCGGCCGCACGCACCCGATCCAGCAACTGTTCGGGGATTTCGTCGAGAAAACGCGACGGCCGGGCGGGGTGGGTCTGGCCGTACAGGCGGCGGCTTTCGGCATAGCTCAAAAACAGCCGTTCGCGCGCCCGGGTCATGCCCACATAACAAAGCCGGCGCTCTTCTTCCAGCTTGCCGGCATCGCTCATGGCATTACGGTGCGGGAACAGTTCTTCTTCCATGCCGGTGAGGAAAACCTGCGGGAATTCCAGGCCCTTGGCGGAGTGCAGGCTCATCAGTTGCACGCAGTCGTCCCATTCCGCGCCCTGTTGCTCGCCGGCTTCCAGCGCGGCATGGGAGAGGAACGCATCCAGCTCGCTGAGGCCTTCTTCCTCGTCGAACTCGAACATGCGCGCGGCGGACAGCAGTTCTTCCAGGTTCTCGGCTTTGGCCTGGGCCTTTTCGCTTTTGTCGTTCTTGTAATGCTCCAGCAGGGCGGAGTATTCCAGCACGATACTGACCGCGCCTTCCAGGTCATCTTCGTTGCGCTCGGCGGCCATGCTGTCGATGAGCTCTATGAAACCGTTCACCGCATTGGCCGCGCGCGCCGCCAGCAGCTTGTTGTTGACGGCCATGTTGGCGGCGCGCCACATGGAAATACTGTCGCTGCGCGCCAGATCGCGGATAATCTCAAGCGTGCGGTTGCCTATGCCCCGGGTCGGCGTGTTGACCACGCGCTCGAACGACACATCATCGTCGCGATTGGTCATCAGCCGCAAATAGGCCAGGGCGTCCTTGATCTCGGCCCGCTCGAAAAAACGCAGGCCGCCATAAACGCGATAGGGCATGCCCGCCGAAATCAGCAGTTCCTCGAATACGCGCGACTGGGCGTTGGAGCGGTAGAGGATGGCCGATTCATCGCGGCGATGATTGTCGTCCACGTATTTCTGTATCTGATCGATCACATAGCGGGCTTCGTCTGTTTCGTTATAAGCCGCGTACAGGCGCACTTTTTCGCCCTCGCCGGCATCGGTCCAGAGATTCTTGCCGAGGCGGGTGTCGTTGTTGTCGATCACCGCGTTGGCGGCTTTCAGTATGTTGCCGGTAGAACGGTAGTTCTGCTCCAGGCGCACGGTTTTTGCGCCCGGATAATCGCGTTCAAACTTGAGTATGTTTTCCACCTTGGCGCCGCGCCAGCCGTAAATGGACTGGTCGTCATCACCTACCACGAACAGATTTTTATGGCCGCCCGCCAGCAGCCGCAACCAGGCATACTGGATCGAGTTGGTATCCTGAAACTCGTCCACCAGTATATGCTGGAAGCGCTTCTGGTAATGGGCGCGCAGGGGTTCGTTGGATTTCAGCATTTCCCAGGCGCGCAGCAGCAGTTCGGCAAAATCCACGATGCCTGCGCGCTGACAGGCGTCTTCGTAGGTCTGGTAGATACGCACCCATTCGGCGTATTTCGGGTCGCGCGCCAGCGGTACATCGGCGGCGCGGCGGCCTTCTTCCTTGTGGTGGTTGATGAAACCGGCCACCTGCTTGGGCGGATAATAGGCTTCGTCCAGCTCCAGCCCGCGAATCAGGCGTTTCAGGTAACGCACCTGATCTTCCGCATC
>JALXFQ010000258.1 GCA_027067235.1 Gammaproteobacteria bacterium | reverse complement strand
CAGGGGGCCAGGCTGCGCCCGGCATCATCCAGAAAGCGCGCGCCCAGCACCGTGGCGATGCCCATACCGCCATCGACTGTCGCCGTGCCGCCCAGGCCGAGCAATATACGTGTTGCGCCATGCTTCAGCGCCGCCAGCAGCAGCTTGCCCGCGCCGTCACTGGATGCCCGCATCGGATCCAGCTCCGATGGGTTTAGCAACGCCATGCCGCAGGCGCTGGCCATTTCGATGATGGCCAGTTTCTTTTCCGCCACCCAGCCCCATTGAGCCACCAGGGCGCGCCCGAGGGGATCGCTGGTTTGCGAGGTCACCAGTTCGGCGTTGCAATGACTGGCCAGGACAGCGAGAAAACCATCGCCGCCATCGCTCACGGGTCGCGCGCTAACATGGATGCCGGGGTCGGCGTGCAGGGCGCCGCGGCGCATGGCGGCAGCAGCTTGTGCGGCGCTGAGGCTGCCCTTGAGGGCATTGGGTGCGAGTAGCAGGTGAAAAGTCATGGTTTGCGCTGTTATGGTGCGTTTGTGTCGCCTTTGCACTGGTCTGGTGCAATGCGCCGGTTGCGCTTTTTGCTCAATGCGATAGGATAACGCACTTTCTGCGCTCTGGGCGTCTTGATTGATCGCCTGCCCGGAAATTGGCATATAATGTGCTGTTTCCACGCATTGAATCTGCGAATACAGGTCGTATTCCTGCCCATTTCAGATGGCGGCGCCCGGCGCTGCGGGGCGGCCTGGACACTCTGTTATTTTGTTATCTCAAAGCCATAAGGGGGCTGAAAACATGTCTGCACAAGATGTAATGAAAATGATGAAGGACAACCAGGTCAAATATGTTGATCTGCGTTTTACCGATACCAAAGGCAAGGAGCAGCATGTCACGCTGCCGGCGAGTCAGGTTGACGAGGGTATTTTTGAAGACGGCAAGATGTTTGACGGTTCCTCCATTTCCGGCTGGAAAGGTATCAATGAGTCCGACATGATTCTGATGCCGGACGAGGCATCCGCTGTGATGGATCCGTTTTTCGAAGCCGAAACCCTGGTTCTGCGCTGTAACATCATCGAGCCGGCCACCGGCGAAGGCTATGAGCGCGACCCGCGTTCCGTTGCCCAGCGCGCCGAAGAGTATCTGAAATCCACCGGCGTCGCCGACGCGGCCTATTTTGGGCCAGAGCCGGAATTTTTCATCTTTGACGACGTTCGCTGGGGTTCGGACATGGCCGGCACCTTCTACGAGATTGACTCCACCGAAGCAGGCTGGAACTCCGAGCGCGCCTACGAAGAAGGCAACATGGGCCACCGTCCTGGCGTCAAGGGCGGTTATTTCCCGGTTCCGCCGGTGGATTCCCTGCACGATATCCGCGCTGAAATGTGCGATGTGCTGGAAGAAATGGGTGTCGAGACCGAAGTGCATCACCACGAAGTGGCTACCGCCGGCCAGTGCGAAATCGGCACCCGGTTCAATACCCTGGTGAAGCGCGCCGACCAGAACCAGATCATGAAATACGTGATCCAGAACGTGGCGCATATGCACGGCATGACGGCGACCTTCATGCCCAAGCCGGTGGTTGGCGACAACGGCAACGGCATGCATGTGCACCAGTCACTGTTCAAGGGTGGGGAAAACCTGTTCGCCGGTGACGGTTACGGCGGGCTGTCCGAGACGGCGCTGTACTACATTGGCGGCATCATCAAGCACGCCCGCGCGTTGAACGCTTTTGCCAACGGCTCCACCAACAGCTACAAGCGTCTGGTGCCAGGCTTTGAAGCGCCGGTCATGCTGGCCTACTCGGCCCGCAACCGCTCCGCCTCCATTCGCATCCCCTATGACAG
>JALXFQ010000257.1 GCA_027067235.1 Gammaproteobacteria bacterium | reverse complement strand
CTGGCGTGCGACTGGCCGATATCGACGCGGTGGCTTTTGGCCGCGGGCCCGGCTCATTCACCGGGCTGCGCATTGGCGCCAGCGTGGCGCAGGGTCTGGCCACTGGCGCTGGTTGCGGCGTGATCGCCATTTCCAGCCTTGCTGCGCTGGCGCAAGCGTGTCAGGCCAGGCGCGTGTGGGCGGCGCTGGATGCGCGTATGGGAGAGGTGTACAGCGGCTTCTATGAGCGTGACGAGGGTGGCCGACTGCGGTTGGTGGGCAGCGAGACAGTCGCCAGACCAGCCGATCCAGGGCCGCCCGAAGGCGGTTCATGGACGGCGGTGGGGACGGCTTTCGCGCAATATGCCGATATGCTGGACGCAGGCGCGCAAACCGCGGTGGAGCTGCTGCCCGGGCGCTATCCCGAAGCTGCATCCGTGGCGTGGCTGGCGCGGGAGGAATACCATGGTGGCGGGGCGCTGGCGCCGGACCAGGCCATTCCGGTCTACCTGCGGGACAATGTGGCAAAAAGACCGACAGAAAGGAAACAGGCTGATGTTGAAACAATTGAGATTCTGGATTGATGATCTGAGTACGCGCGAAGCGCTGGTCCTTGGTGCCGAACTGGCTATGGCTCTGGTTGCCTTGTCACTGCTTGCCAAACTGTTTTTCGGGGCGGAGGCCGTATCGCCCGGGCAGGAAGCTGTGCGGTCTGCCACGGCGCGCCAGTTTGAGCAGCCGTCAGCGTCCGGCCAGGCGCAGCCTGCCGTGGACGAGGCGGAAAACCGGTGGCGCGCCGAACTGTTTGAGCGGCCGCTACCGAACAATACGGCAGAGCTGTTCGATCTGGCCCAGCCGGATGACCAGCAAGCGACTGAAACAGCCAGCGGCGTTGCAGCGCCTGACAAGCCAAGCGCGACGCTGCCTGCTCAGATACTGTTTGGCCCGCTGCACGCTGATCCGGCGCAGGCCGAGGTTCCGCCCGAGCCGGAGGACGCAAACCCGCAGATTGATACACATGACGCCTCGGGTCAGATAGAGCTGTTCGGTGCTGCTACAGCGGCTCCTGGCCGTCGTTAAGGGCTTGTTGCCGTTTTTGCCGACGCAGGCGCAGCCAGGCGGGAATGGCCGCGATCAGGCCTACCATGGCAATGCCCAGTACGATCTTGCCGGCAAAACCTTCTCCCTGATTGACCGCCTGGCGACCGGCGTCGGCCAGGTAAGTGAAAGCAAAGATAGAGGGAATCAGGGCAATGTAGGTGGCAACGGCGTAGTGCGACAAGGGTACGCGCGTAAGCCCCATGACATAGTTCAGGGCGAAATAGGGAATCACCGGCACCAGCCGGGTAAAGGCGACAAAGCGCCAGCCTTCCTTTTCCACGCCGGCAATGACGCGTTTCATGCGCTCGCCGGCTTTCTGCTCGATCATGCGCGACGCCCACGCCGAAGCCATGTAACGTGATATCACAAAGGCCAGCAAGGCGCCCAGGGTGGCGCCGGTGACGTTGTAGAAAGTGCCCAGCCAGGGGCCGAACAGCAAACCGCCGGTAATCACCATGACCGTGGCCGGGATCGCCAGCACCGCGGTGATGGCGAACAGCAGCATGAAAATCAGCGGCGCCAAGACGCCCATTTGTTGCACGCTTTGGCGAATATGCTCGGGCTTGATGAGATCGCGGTTGATGATGGCCAGGGTGATGCCGGCCAGTATCAGCAGGGCGATGATAATGCGGATGAGTGTGTGTCTGGTCATGGGCTTTCTGGGGCAGACTGTTGCGGTATGATCCTGGCGGCCTGAATGGCAGTGCCGCGGGTTTTGAGTATTTCCAGATTATAGTCGCCGATTTTCAGGCTGGTGCCGGCTTGCGGTATGTCTTCCAATATCTCCGTTACCAGCCCGTTCAGTGTACGCGAACCACGGGTGGGCAGATTCCAGCCCATGCTCCGGTTCAGTTCGCGGATGTTGGTGCCGCCGGTAATGATATAACTGCCGTCTTTCTGCTGCAGCACCTCGGTCGGTTTTCCCAGCGTATCCTTGGTGAATTCGCCGACAATTTCCTCGAGTATTTCTTCCACCGTGAGCAGGCCCATGATATCGCCGTATTCATCGACGACCAGCCCGAGACGGCGTTTGTTGGCTTTGAAATTCAGCAACTGTTTGCTTAACGGCGTGCCTTCGGGAATGAAATAGGGCGATGCCATCACCCGCTCGATGGTCTGCCGGTTCAATTCGTCGTTTTTGATCAGACCCAGTACCTTGCGGATGTGCAGCACGCCGATGATGTCATCCAGATTGCCGTCATAAACCGGCAGGCGGGTAAAATTGGTGCGTGTTAATCGTGCGGTAATCTCATCGCTGTCCAGAGAAATGTCGATGCCTTCGATTTCACCGCGCGGCACCATCACGTCCTCCACCGAGATGGCTTCCAGATCGAGTATGCCGATGAGCATGTCCTGATGGGTTTTGGGTATCAGGCGCTTGGCCTCCTGCACCGCCGAGCGCAGTTCCTCCATGCTCAGCTCGGACTGTTCCGCCTTGCCCAGTGAAATGCCAAACAGCTTCAGGAACTGTGCAGCAACCCAGTTCACCACCCACACGAACGGGTAAGCGATATAAAGCAGCTTATGTATCACCCAGCCGGCCGGGAAAGCCACCATTTCCGGCTTCAGGGCGGCCAGGGATTTTGGCGCGACTTCGGCGAAAATCAGAATCACCAGAGTCAGCAGGAAAGTGGCAGCGGCTATGGCGGGTTCGCCGAAGTAGCGCAGAGCGATAATCGTGGTGATGGAAGAAGCCAGTATATTGGCCAGATTGTTGCCCAGCAGAATGACGCCGAGCAGGCGATCCGGCCGTTCCAGCAGTTTCATGACGATGCTGGCGAACCTGTTGCCGGCTTTGGCCTGATGCCGCAGGCGATAGCGGTTGAGCGCCATCATGCTGATTTCCGAAGCGGAAAAAAAGGCAGACATCAGTATCAGGATGATCAGGGCGGCTATCAGTGCGCCCAGGGGTATGTTATCCAAGTGGCTGGCCGTTTGACAAAGGCGAAGGCTATAGTTCTAGCAGATCTGGCCGCAATCTAAAACAGGCTTTTGTTGATCAGCATGTGAACCCAGATGCTGGCGGCATAACCCAGCGCTATGACCGGCGTCCATTTCAGGTGGCTGAAAAAAGTGTATTTGCCGCGCGCCTGGCCCATCAGCGCGACCCCGGCCGCGGAACCGATGGACAGCAGACTGCCGCCAACGCCGGCGGTCAGCGTCACCAGCAGCCACTGCCCGATGGGCATGTCCGGGTTCATGGACAATACGGCGAACATGACCGGAATGTTGTCGACAATGGCGGACAGAATGCCAACGATGATGTTGGCGTTGGTGGCGCCCAGTTGGGTATAGATTGACTCGGACAATACCGCCAGATAACCGAGAAAGCCCAGCCCGGCCACGCTCATGACCACGCCATAGAAAAACAGCAGGGTGTCCCATTCCACATAGGCGATCTTGTTGAACACGTCGAAAGGTGTGATTTTCCTGGTGTTGGCAATGGCGCCGGCGCGGAACTCCTTGCGCCGCAGAAAATAGCCGAAGATCTGCAGATAGGCCAGTCCGGTCATCATGCCGAGCACGGGAGGGAGATGGAGAAAATTGTGAAACGAGACGGCGGTAATGATGGTGGCGAGAAACAGCACCCCGATAGCCTTGGCGCCCGGTTTCATCGCCACATTCTCCTGTATCGGATCGGGAGAAACCCTGGGGATGTACAGATACATGATGGCGGCAGGCACGAGAAAATTGACGGCAGAAGGCACAAACAGTTTGAAGAAGTCCCAGAATTCGACGATGCCCTTTTGCCATACCATCAGGGTGGTGATATCGCCAAACGGGCTGAACGCACCGCCAGCGTTGGCCGCGACCACAATATTGATGCACGACAAAGCGACGAACCGGGTATTGCTGGCGCCCACCGCCAGCACCACGGCGCACATGATCAGGGCGGTGGTCAGGTTATCCGCCACGGGCGAGATGAAAAATGCCAGTATGCCGGTAATCCAGAACAATTGTCCGAAGGTAAAGCCCTTGCGCACAAGCCAGGCGCGCAGAGCTTCGAACATGCCGCGTTCGGTGAGGGCATTGACATAGGTCATGGCTACCAGCAGGAACAGAAACAGTTCGGCATATTCTTCCAGGTCATGCCGGGCCGCGGCTTCCACTTCGTGGGAAAAGCCCTGTTGCCCGTAAACGTAGGCTATGATGGCCCAGATGATGCCCGCCACCAGCAGCATGGGCTTGGATTTGCGCAGATGGGTGAATTCCTCGGTCATGACCAGCAGGTAGCCGACCACGAACAGGGCGACGACCACATAGCCGATGGCCGAACTGGTCATGAACGGATGGGTCTGCTCTGATTCCGAGGCAAAAACAAGACCGGGAACCAGCAGGAAAAACAGGGCGAACAATCGTTTCATGACGCTACCGGAGAAGTTGGAAATTCAGGTGTAGCGGGCGATTATAAGCTATTTGCAACGGCGTTTAACGCAAAATCACTTCAAGCACGAATTTGGTACCGATATAGCCCAGCGCCAGCAGCATGAAACCGGCGACGATCCAGCGTGTTGCCGTTCTGCCGCGCCAGCCGAACAGGGTATGGCCGAGCAGGAAGATGGCGAAAATGAACCAGCCGAGTATGGGCAGCACCACATGATGATTCAGTTGCACCGGCTTGCCGAAAATCTGCTGGGAGAAAAACAGGCCGCTGATCAGGGTCAGCGTCAGCAGCAGGAATCCCAGGGTCAGCATCTGATACAACAGTTTTTCCATGGTTTGCATGGGGGGCAGGATTTGCAGCACCGCGCCGGCATTCTTGCGCCGCAGCTGGCGGTCCTGATAACCCATGAGCAAGGCCTGGATCACCGCCAGGGCGATCAGGCCGAAGCCCAGCAAGGCGACGATAAGGTGGATATAGAACAGCGGCGAGCTGTTGGGAAAAGTCGTGGCGTTGGAGCCGAAGCGGGCTATGACCACCGCCAGCCCCGCCAGCGGCATGACCACGATGCCGAGGTTGGCAATGGGTTCGAAGGTGGCGGCAATCAGGAACAGCAGGGCGATAATGCCCATGACCAGCGACAGGCTGTTGCCCAGCGCCAGTTCCTGCTGCGCCACCACCGGCAGCAGGTCGTAGAGGTGAATGAGAATACCCACAAAACCCAGACCCAGCGCCAGATTGCGATTGTTCCACGGTGTTTGTTTGCCCGGATTGAGCAGGCACATGGTCAGCAGCACACCTGAAGCAAAGTAGAAGACAGCGGGAAGTATTTGCAACAATGTCTTGGCGCCTGTGTTTATCGACGGGTCGAAAGGTAATATGATGCGCGGATTATACACTGACGGGCG
>JALXFQ010000256.1 GCA_027067235.1 Gammaproteobacteria bacterium | reverse complement strand
CGACACCCTCTTCCAGCGGTCTCTCGATATAGCCCTGGGACATCAAGCTGCGGCGCATGTCGTCGATGGACATGCCCGGCCAGACCGGCATATCGACCTGGAACTTGTCGAAATTTCGACGCCACCCATTGGCCATATCCAGCAGGGCGATCATGGGGCCGATATCCAGCCGCCGTTTTTTGCAGGCGCGGTACACCGGCATGATTGCCTCGGCGTTTTCGATGGTATCGGTGATAATAACCGCGCGTTTGTTGGTCACCGAATGGCCACGCGCCTCTTCGTCCAGTTCACCGGAGGCGGTATTGAACTTGAGGTAGGGTATGCCCATTTCACGGGCCAGCAAGGGAACAATGGTGCTGACTGAATCATTCGCCTCGACCAGCAGGTCCGGCCGCAGGCGGGTCACCGGATTTTTGTAGATATCGGTAAGAAAACCGATGGCATCGGGACTTTGGCGCGCCTTGTCCAGACGCAGCAGGATTTCACCATCTTCGCCGTTGAATTCCACGATTTCCACATCGTATTTCGTCAGCGCATCCACGGTGGATTCGATTTCCCACCGGTTCAGCCATTTTCCGATTGATTCGCCCATTTTATCCTCCGCGCAGCTCGTGTCGGACTTCCTGTCCATATCAAGCATTACGTTACGCAACCCCGTTTCGGATGTCACCTGCAACAGGTTTGTCTTGCTATCCTCCCACCATGCAACTGGCAGCAGCACGCGGCAACAGCGGGTTTTGTTATATATACAGCACTGAAACACGCTTATCCAGAAGCCAGTGTAACTTCAGCAGAGGCACCGGCGCGCAAGGTTCTCAGGACTGCATGCATGACTGCAGACTGTCGAAAAAGTCATGTATATGGCTTACCGCAATGACTTCGATGGCAGCGCTGTTTTTCTTCGGCCGGTTCGCCGCGGGCACGATGATTTTACTGAAGCCCAGCTTGGCGGCCTCCAATATGCGTTCTTCCCCGCGCTGCACCGGACGTATTTCGCCGCCCAGACCGATTTCGCCAAACACCACCAGATCCTTCGCCAGCGGCCGGTCGCGGAAGCTGGATATCAGCGCCGCCACCACCGCCAGATCCGAGGCGGTTTCCGAAATACGCACGCCTCCCGCCACATTCACGAAAATGTCCTGATCCTGCAGAAACAGATCCGCATGGCGGTGCAGCACCGCCAGCAGCATGGCCAGCCGGTTCTGGTCCAGCCCCACCGACAAACGCCGGGGATTGGCCAGGCTGGAACTGTCCACCAGCGCCTGAATTTCCACCAGCAAGGGCCGCGTGCCTTCCTGGGTCGCCATGATCACACTGCCGGATGTCAGATCGCCCTCGCGCGCGGTAAACATGGCGGACGGATTGGGCACGTCACGCAATCCGCGGTCGGTCATGGCAAACACACCGATTTCGTTTACCGCGCCAAAGCGGTTCTTCATGGCGCGCAGCAGACGGTAACGGCTGGCGCTATCACCTTCGAAATACAGCACCGTGTCCACCATGTGCTCGAGTACCCGCGGTCCGGCGATGGAGCCTTCCCTGGTCACGTGCCCCACCACCAGTACGGTGACGCCGGACTCCTTGGCCAGACGCACCAGCATGGCGGCGCATTCGCGCACCTGCGAGACACTGCCCGGCGCCGACGGCAGATCCGAGGAAAACACGGTCTGGATGGAATCAACGACCACCACCGACGGCTTTTCCTGCTGTACCGCGCGGACAATGGATTGCATGGATGTTTCCGCCAGCACACGCAGCGCGCCGGCCGGCGCGCCCAGCCGCTGCACATGCATGGCCACCTGCTGCGGCGATTCTTCGCCGGTCACGTACAGCACCGCTTCCCGCTCGCTCAGCGTCGCCAGTGACTGGGTCAGCAATGTGGACTTGCCGATGCCCGGATCGCCGCCGATCAGCACCACCGAACCCTTCACCAGACCACCGCCCAGCACGCGATCGAACTCGCTGGAGCCGCTGGACAGGCGCTGCACACGCTGCAGCGTGATATCGGCAACGTTCTGCACCTCGGACTGGCTGCCGGTCCACGACTGGCGCGACCTGGCCTTGCCGGCGCCGCCGGTCACGGCTTTCGACTCGACCAGGGTATTCCAGGCCTTGCATGCCGGGCACTGGCCCGCCCAGCGCGGCGTCTCATTGCCGCACTCGGAACAGAAAAACACGATTTTGGCCCTGGCCATGGCGTCTCGCTCCGATCAGTAAACCCGCGGCACCCGCGCCGTCACGCCGGTGAGCAGCTCATAGGCAATGGTGCCCGCGGCAGCGGCAATTTCATCCACCGGCAGGCCTTCGCCCCAGAGCACCACCGCGTCGTTCACCTGCGCGTTCACGCCGCGCAGGTCCACCGCCAGCGTATCCATGGACACGCGCCCCACCAGGGCAACGCGCTGACCGTTGACCAGCACCGGCGTTGCCGATGGCGCATGACGCGGGTAGCCGTCACCGTAACCGCAGGCAACGATGCCCACATCCATGTCTTCGGGGCAGGTCCAGGTCTGACCGTATCCCACAGCATCGCCTTGCTTCAGCGACTGCACGGCAATCAGCCGGCTTTGCAGGGTCATCACCGGCTCGAGGCCGAGGTCACGCGCCGCATGCTGCAACACGGGACTGCTGCCATACAGCATGATGCCCGGCCGCAGCCATTGATAATGCGTCTCCGGCCAGCCCGCCACCGCAGCCGAATTGGCCAGACTCTTTTCACCCGGCAGGGAGGCGGTTACCGACTCGAACCGTTGTGTTTGCAGGCGGGTAAAATCATTGTCCAGATCATCGGCACAGGCCAGATGCGACATCAGCATGATGTTGCTGACGCCAGCGATGGCGGCCAACCGCGCATGGGCCTGCCGCCCCGCGTCCTGGTCGAACCCCAGCCGATTCATACCGGTATTGAATTTGAGCGCAACCGAAGCAATCGCCGGCCGCGGCCGGCTTTCCATCAGATCAATCTGCCAGCCGCTGTGGATCACCGGCGTCAACCGGTGTTCGGCTATCAGCGCCAGCTCGGCGGTGTCGAACGGCCCCTCCAGCAACACCACCGGCCTGTCGGCGAACGCCGACCGGCACTGGATGGCGGCGTCCAGACCGACCACGGCGAAACCATCTGCCGCCGCCAGAAAAGGCAGCACCCCGGCAAGGCCATGGCCGTAGGCATCCGCCTTGACCACGGCCAGTATGCGGGCTCCTGGCGCGAATTGCCTGACCACCTGCAGATTGTGCGCCAGTGCCGCGCCACTGATGCGGGCGAGCAGCGGACGGCTAGCGCTCACGAATAGTCTTCGCCAAATTCGGGGGCATAGTCTTCAAAACGCGTGTATTTGCCCAGAAAAGTGAACCGTACCGTACCAATGGGGCCGTTGCGTTGTTTGGATATGATGATCTCGGCCGTACCCTTCTGCTCGGATTCCTTGTTGTACACTTCATCGCGGTAGATGAAGATAATCACGTCAGCATCCTGCTCGATGGCGCCGGATTCGCGCAGATCCGCCATCACCGGGCGTTTGTCCGGGCGTTGTTCCAGACTGCGGTTAAGCTGCGACAACGCGATCACCGGCACATCCAGTTCCTTCGCCAGACTTTTCAGCGAGCGTGTAATCATGGAAATTTCCGTGGCGCGGTTCTCGCTGGATTCACCCGACTGCATGAGCTGGACATAGTCCACCACGATGACGCCCAGACCGTGCTCGTGCTGGCGCGCCAGTCGCCGCGCCTTGGCGCGCAGCTGCAATGGCGTCAGCCCCGGCGAATCGTCAATATAGATGGGCGCCTCTTCCAGCAGGGTAATGGCGGAAGTCAGCCGCGGCCAGTCCTCCTCGTCCAGCTTGCCGGTGCGCACCTTGTTGGAATCAATGCGCCCCAGCGAAGCCATCATGCGCATGGCCAGCTGGGTGCCCGGCATTTCCATGCTGAAAATGGCTGCCGGCGCCTTTTCGTACAACGCAATGTTTTCCGCCAGATTCATGGCCAGCGAGGTCTTGCCCATGGACGGACGACCGGCCACGATCACCAGATCGCCGCGCTGCAAGCCGGCCGTAAGCCTGTCCAGATCCTTAAAGCCGGTGGAAATACCCGCCAGATCACCGTCCGACTGATACATTTTGTCGATGCGGTCCAGCGCTTCCGTCAGCAGACCCTTGATGGGCTGGAAAGCATCCTTTTTCGCCAGCCCACCGGCCTTGGCAATATCAAAAATCTTTTTTTCCGCCTGATCGAGCAATTCAGGCGCCTTACGCCCTTCCGGCTCATAGGACATTTCCTGGATTTCGGTGGCGGCGGCAATCAGCCGGCGGATGATGGCCCGCTCGCGCACGATGCTGGCGTAGGCCTGTATATTGGTGGCGCTGGGGGTGTTGTTGACCAGCGAGCCGAGATAGGCGATGCCGCCAACATTGTCCAGACTGTTGCGGCTTTCCAGCCACTCGGAAACCGTTACCACATCGGCGGGCTGGTCGTCCTCGCACAGGCCCGCCACCGCTTCGAAAATCAGACGGTGATCCTTGCGGTAGAAATCATCGGCGCTGATGACGTCGGCGATCTGGTCCCAGCGTTCGCTGTTCTGCATCAGACTGCCGAGTATGGACTGTTCCGCTTCCGGCGCCTGTGGTGGCAGGCGCAAGTTCTGGCGGTTGTCGGCCGCCTGGGAATAAGCGTTATCAAGCATGTGCAAATCGGACAATGGAGCAAACTCGTGGCGTCGGTTTCGGAGCGAACAAGTTATAACACAATCGGCTGTCAGTGAATAAACCAGCCATAAAAAAACCCGCTGCGGCGTGCCGTAGCGGGTTGCTGGCCAGTATCTGACGAATGCGGCCCGGCTCAGGCTTCGCCGATCACCGAAACGATGAAATGACATGACACTTCCGGGTGGAAGGACGCGTTCAGCTGGAAGTCGCCCACTTCCTTCAGCGGCCCTTCCGGCATGTGTATTTCGTTCTTGCGTATGTCAAAACCGGCTTCCTGCAGCGCCTGCTCGATATCGTGTACCGACACGGAACCGAACAGTTTGCCCTCTTCACTGGCCTTGCGCGTGATCTGCACGGTAGCGCCATCGGCCTTGTCCGCCCGCGCCTGCGCAGCGGCTTTGGTTTCAGCGGCAATTTTCTCCAGCTCGGCGCGGCGCTCCTCAAAACGGATACGGTTGTCCGGCGTCGCCGGCACGGCCTTGCCCTGGGGGATCAGGTAATTGCGTCCATAGCCGGCCTTGACCTTGACCTCGTCGCCCAGCTCACCCAGATTCTGAATGCGTTCCAACAAGATGATGTTCATGGATCAATGCCTCTCGGTATAAGGCAGCAGGGCCAGAAAACGCGCGCGCTTTATGGCTTTTGCAAGCTGGCGCTGATACCTGGCCTTGGTGCCGGTATT
>JALXFQ010000255.1 GCA_027067235.1 Gammaproteobacteria bacterium | reverse complement strand
ATCTGACCCTGTATTTTTTAGTGATGGTTTTGCGCGCCTTTGCCACGCGTCTGTTGGCGCTTTTCCTGCTGGTTGCGCGTTTGCCACCCGGTATGACCAGACGCTGGCCGACGCGCAATTTGTTCGACTTGATGCCGTTGGCGCGCTTGATCTGGCTAACCGTGACATGATTGCGTTTGGCGATGCGATGCAGGGAGTCGCCCTTGCGCACCCGGTAACGCACGATTTTGCTTTTCGCTCTGGTGCGGGATCTGGCGTAATGTTTCCCGCCGCTCTTCACATATCCGGGCAGCTTCAGACGCATGCCAACGCGTATGCGTGAACCCTTGAGCCTGTTCAGCCGCTTGAGTTTGCTGACGCTGGTGCGATGCCGTCTGGCGATCCTGGCCAGGGTGTCGCCACGCCGCACCCGGTAGGTTTTGTGCCTTTTGCTGTAGGTCGGCCGGGGTTTGATCTTGACTGTGGGCAGGGCGCGCAGGGCAATGCGAACGCTGTCCTTGTGCTCCATGGCGACCAGCACGTGGCGGCTGGCGGAAGGGACGGTAATACCGCGCTTCAGCCCCGGATTGAGGGTAAAGAAGTCTTCGCGGGACATGCCGGAACGTTTGCACAGTTCGTTGATGTCCACCCGTTTGTCATTCCAGACCACGGTAAAATAGGGCTTGTTGGGTATGGACGCGAGATTCAGGCCATATTTCTGCGGATTGCGAATCAGATTGCGTACCGCGATCAGTTTTGGCACATAGTCCCTGGTTTCGCGGCGAATTCGGGTCAGATAGGGGTAGCTGGTTGGACGGCCGTGGCGCTGGTTGTATTTGATCGCACGATTGATTTTGCCCTCGCCGGCATTGTAGGCGGCGAAAGAAAGAAACCAGTCGCCATGGTAATCATTGTTCAGCTTGGCAAGATAGTCCAGCGCCGCCTTGGTGGAGGCGTGTATGTCACTGCGGCCTTCATACATCCAGTTTTGCTTCAGACCGTACAGCCTGCCCGTGGAAGGAATGAACTGCCAGATTCCGACCGCTCTGGCGTGAGAGCGCGCTTTTGGCTGATAGGCGCTTTCTATGGCGGGCAACAGCGCCACTTCTGCTGGCATGCCACGCTTTTCCACCTCGCTGACGATATGAAACAGGTAGGGCCGCGCGCGATTGATCATGCGGTTCATGTAGTCGGGACGGCTCGCATACCAGCGTTCGTAGTATCTGACCCGTGGGCCGGTCAATTCCGGCAGTTTCATGCCGGCGCGAATTCTGTCCCACAGATCCTTGTAGACGATGGCCTGTGGTTCGGCTGGAGTGGCATTGGCGGCTTTGGCCCGGGGGGTTGCCGGTGCTGTTTGCGGCGCAGCGCCCGGAAGTGGCGCGGCGGGGGATTTCACGCTGGATACGCTGCTGCGTTCGGCGCCTGTTGTCGCACAACCGGTCAGCAGGATCACCAGACCAATGCCCAGTCCTTTCAGTGACTTGATTACCATGTTGCGCTCCTGTTTCCCCTTTTGATGACTGCCGTGTTGCTACCGAAACAACAAGAAAATGACCGAACAGGCTGGCGGATCCGGGGTATTCCCCGTAAAAAGCGCAAACCGAACTGATTAAAAATTAATCAGCACCATATTGCGTACTTTATAAATCCCCTGTATCCGCTGTATTATAAAGGAAAATTACCTGGTTTCAAGGAGAAAGCAAAATCAGTGGATATGCCGCTCGGCAAAGCTGGCGGATCATACAGATTTTCTGCTTTTGCTGCAAAGTCCCGCTGCATGGCGCAGACTGCCGACATTTGCTGGGCCTCTGCCGCGCCTGTGTGCGAGAATAGAAGGTCCTTTGCGCAGGA
>JALXFQ010000254.1 GCA_027067235.1 Gammaproteobacteria bacterium | reverse complement strand
ATGTTCGCCAGCAACAGCAGGGCGATTTTCGAGGCGATGCCGATGTTTTTCCATTGTCTGGCCTTGATTAGCGGGTGGGCAATGGCGGCGGTCAGCGCCAGCAAAAACGCCACGTCCATGGCCGCGATCGCGCCCAGCGGCAGATTCAGCAAAAAGCCCAGGCGAGCGCCCAGCCATAACAGAAAAACCACTGCCAGCGGCGCGCGCCGGATGGTCTGTATATTGGTCCAGTTGCGCACAGCGGTGAGCAGGAACCCGGCGGCCACCGCGACGCCGTAGCCAAACACCATTTCGTGTCCGTGCCAGTACAGGCCCGGTAGCCCGGAAAAGGCCATCGGCTGGCCCAGCGTGTAGGTCAGCAACCATACCGCCATCAGCAGCGCCGCCATCAGCGTCGCGCCGGAAAAGAATGGCCGAAAACCGAGTTCAAAAAAAGCCATGCGGGGTACAGGGCGGGTTTGGGCGTTTGGGTCCATGATTGTTGTTTGTCCGGTTGTTGGTTTTTTGCTAATGCCTCGTGTCTCTTGAGGGGCGAGGGGTATCAGCGAAAGCGTAAGCCAGGAAAATGGGGGAGTCCTTTACCTGGATCAAGTCCGGGGAACTCATGCGCGGCGCAGGCGTTGGCTGCAGCCATGGGGACCCAGTCGTACACGATTTTCAGATTGTTCAGGTTTTAATTGCAAAAAGCCATGTAACCTGCATGAAAAGCGCAATGTTTTTGCGTATTATAAAAGGCCATGGAAGCACTGCGCATTATACACACCGCCGACTGGCATCTGGGGCATAACCTGCACGGTATCTCGCGTGAATATGAGCACGGGCTGTTTCTTGCCTGGTTGCTCGACACCCTGCAAAAGGAAAAGGCCGATGTGCTTGTTGTTGCCGGTGACATCTTTGATACCGCCAACCCGCCGGCCTACGCCCAGCGTCTTTATTATGATTTTCTGTCTCGCCTGTACCGTGTTCTGCCATCGCTGGACGTGGTCATCATAGGCGGGAATCACGATTCCGCCATGCGTCTGGACGCGCCGCGCGATTTGCTGTCGTCGATGAATATTCATGTGGTGGGCGGACTGCCGCGCGATGCGGATGGCGAGCCCGACCTGGAAAAACTGCTGGTACCGCTGAAGAACGCCAGCGGCGAAACTGCGGGGCTGTGCGTTGCCATGCCTTTTTTACGCCAGGCCGATCTGCCGCAGATCGACCCGGAGCAGTCGGATGAAGCCAGCGGCGATGCCCTGGTTGATGGCGTGCGCCAGCTTTACCGCGACGCTGTTTCGCTGGCCCGCAGTCAGATGCAGGAGGGTATGGCGCTGATAGCAACCGGTCATTGCTACATGACCGGCGCCAGGATATCCGAGCTCAGCGAACGCAAAGTGCTGGGCGGTAATCAGCACGCCCTGCCTGCCAATATATTCTCCTTGTTAGTTGATTATGCGGCGTTGGGACATTTGCATCTGGCGCAGCGCGTCGGCAGGAAAGATCGCATTCGCTACAGTGGTTCGCCCATTCCCCTGTCTCTGGCGGAAAAAGACTATCCGCATCAGGTACTGCTGGCGCAGGTGAGCGCCGGCTCCGCCAGGGTATCCGGTATTGATGTGCCGCAAGCTGTGGGCATGCTGCAGGTGCCGCCCGAGCCCGAGCCTTTGGAACAGGTGTTGCAGGCGCTGCGCTGTCTGCCCGGCGCAGAAAATTCAACCGATATGGAGAGCTGGCCTCTGCTGGAAGTGCAGGTGGCGCTGAACGAGCCGCAGGCAAACCTGCGCGAATCCATACTCGAGGCGCTGCAGGGGCGCAAGGCTCGACTGGTGAAGATCACCACGGTGTATCCCGG
>JALXFQ010000253.1 GCA_027067235.1 Gammaproteobacteria bacterium | reverse complement strand
CCAGCCGCGGCCACAGGGTCTGATGCAGGCGCAGGGCGATATCCGCATCTTCCGCGGCGTACGGGCCGGCCTGTTCCAGATCGACCTGGTTGAATCCCACCTGTTTCTTGCCCTTGCCGGCCACTTCGTCGAAATGCACCGTTTTGTAGCCCAGATATTTCAGCGCCAGCGTATCCATGTCGTGACGCGAACCGGAGGAATCCAGTACATAGGATTCCAGCATGGTGTCGTAGCGAATGGCGTTGAGTTCCACGCCATAATTGGCCAGTACTTCCTTGTCGTATTTGAGATTCTGGCCGATCTTGCCGATCGTGCCGCTTTCCAACAGCGGCCTGATCCTGGCCAGTACATCTGCGGCCGCCAGTTGAACCGGCGCGCCCAGGTAATCGTGGGCCACGGGCACATAGGCCGCTTCGCCCGCCCTGACCGAGAAAGACAGGCCGACCAGTTCCGCCGCCATGGCGTTGAGGCTGGTGGTTTCGGTATCGAAAGCAAACTCGCCGGCTTTTTCCAGTCGTTTGAGCCAGCTGTCCAGCGACTTTGCATCCAGTATGATCTGGTAATGCGCTTCGGTTGCCTGCCCGGCCGCCTGCTGCTGCTTGTCCGACAGGCCGCCGAGATCCGACAGCCAGGTCTTGAACTCCAGTTTCGAGTACAGCTCACGCAGTTTTTCCGTATCCGGCGGGCGGCGTTTCAGGTCCTCGGGCGACACCTGCAGATCAAGATGCGTATCGATGGTCACCAGCCGCCGCGACAGCTCAAGCTGGTCCAGTGAATTGCGAAGGTTCTCGCCCACCTTGCCCTTTATTTCATCGGCGTGTTTGATGATTTCGTCCAGCGAGCCGTATTCATTGAGCCATTTTGCGGCTGTTTTCGGCCCGACCTTGGGGACACCGGGCACGTTGTCGGAGGCGTCACCCACCAGCGCCAGATAGTCAATCATGCGCTCCGGCGGCACGCCGAATTTGCTGATCACTTGCTGGCGATCGGACCGGGTATCGCTCATGGTGTTGATCAACGTCACCCGGTCATTCACCAGCTGCGCCAGATCCTTGTCGCCGGTGGAAATAATCACGTCCTCGCCACGTTCGGCCGCTTCGCGCGCCAGAGTGCCGATAACGTCATCCGCCTCCACGCCGGGCACCACCAGACGCGGCAGGCCCATGGCATCGACCATGTCGTTGATCCACTCGATCTGGTCGCGCAACTCGTCCGGCATGGGCGGGCGGTTGGCCTTGTAGTCGGCATACATGTCATCCCGGAAGGTCTTGCCCCTGGCGTCGAACACCACGGCAATATGATCCGGCTCGTAATCCTTGAGCAACTTGCGAATCATGTTGATGACGCCATACGCCGCACCGGTCGGTTTGCCCTCCGAATTGGTCAGATTGGGCATGGCGTGGAAGGCTCGATAAAGATAGGAAGAGCCGTCCACCAGCACCAGCGGCTTTTTATGCTCAGTTTTGTTTTGATTCATGCGGGGTTTCCATGTTTACTCGGAGGCTGTGTAGCGCAAACAATCAATATAACGTGAAAACCAACGACAAAAAACACAGTTTCTACAGTACTCCGCCCGGCCTCAACGGCATGTCGCGCGAATCCTGGAAAATATTCCAGATCATGGCTGAATTCGTGGAAGGCTTCGACAAGCTTTCCTGCATTCATCCGTCGGTGAGCATCTTTGGCTCCGCCAGAACGCCAGAAAACCACCCGTGGTACCAGACCACCGTCGCCATCGCCAAACGCCTGTCTGACGCAGGTTTCACCATCGTATCCGGCGGCGGCCCCGGCATCATGGAAGCCGCCAATCGCGGCGCGCAACAGGGCATTTCCC
>JALXFQ010000252.1 GCA_027067235.1 Gammaproteobacteria bacterium | reverse complement strand
TGTCAAAGGAAAAGTTTGAACGAACGAAACCCCATGTAAACGTGGGCACGATAGGTCACGTAGACCACGGCAAGACGACGCTGACAGCGGCGCTGACGAAAGTGCTGGCGGAAGAATACGGTGGCGAAGCGAAAGACTTTGCCGACATAGACAATGCGCCGGAAGAACGCGAGCGCGGCATCACCATTTCCACGGCGCACGTGGAATACGAGACGCCGAACCGTCACTACGCCCACGTAGACTGCCCGGGCCACGCCGACTACGTCAAGAACATGATCACCGGCGCGGCGCAGATGGACGGCGCAATTCTGGTGGTATCGGCGGCGGACGGGCCCATGCCGCAAACGCGCGAACACATCCTGCTGTCGCGACAGGTCGGCGTACCGTACATCATCGTCTACATGAACAAGGCCGACATGGTGGATGACGAAGAACTGCTGGAACTGGTGGAAATGGAAATACGCGAACTGCTGGACAGCTACGAATTTCCGGGAGACGACACCCCCATCATCGCCGGTTCTGCGCTGAAGGCGCTGGAAGGCGACACCTCCGAGATAGGCAAGCCCTCCATCATCAAGCTGGCGGAAGCCCTGGACAGCTACATACCGGAGCCCGAGCGGGCTGTTGACGGCGATTTTCTGATGCCGGTGGAAGACGTCTTCTCCATCTCCGGACGCGGCACCGTTGCCACCGGACGGGTGGAGCGTGGCGTCATCAAGGTTGGCGAAGAAATCGAGATCGTCGGCATCAAGGACACCCAGAAGACCACTGTTACCGGCGTCGAGATGTTCCGCAAGCTGCTGGACCAGGGTGAAGCTGGCGACAACGTAGGCATCCTGCTGCGCGGCACCAAGCGGGAAGAAATCGAGCGTGGTCAGGTTCTGGCCAAGCCCGGCTCCATCACCCCGCACACCAAATTCGAAGCCGAAGTCTACGTGCTGAGCAAGGAAGAAGGCGGACGACACACGCCGTTCTTCAACGGCTACCGTCCACAATTCTACTTTCGCACCACCGACGTTACCGGCGCGGTAGACCTGCCGGAAGGCGTGGAAATGGTCATGCCCGGCGACAACGTCAGCTTCACGGCGACCCTGATTGCGCCGATTGCGATGGAAGAAGGGCTGCGCTTTGCGATCCGTGAAGGCGGCCGCACCGTGGGCGCCGGCGTTGTGAGTAAAATCATCGAGTAATAATGATGCAGAACCAGACCATACGAATTCGCCTGAAGGCTTATGACCACCGATCCATTGATCGTTCGGCCTCGGAGATAGTCGAGACAGCCAAACGCACTGGCGCGCTGGTGAAGGGGCCGATACCCCTGCCCACCAAGATCGAAAAGTTTAACCTGCTGCGTTCGCCGCATGTCAACAAGACGGCGCGTGACCAGTTCGAGCTGAGAACGCACAAGCGCATCATGGATATTCTGGAACCGACAGAAAAGACCGTGGACGCGCTGATGAAGCTGGATCTTGCAGCAGGCGTGGACGTGGAGATCAAGCTCACTTGATGAGTCTGGTCCTGTTAGAGAACAAAAGGTAATAGGTAGTTAACCATGTCAATGGGAATGATAGGCCGCAAGCTGGGCATGAGTCGGGTTTTTCTCGACGATGGCCATTCAGTGCCGGTCACCGTTGTAGAAGCGACGCCGAACCGCGTGACCCAGTGTCGTACCAGTGATGTTGACGGCTACAATGCTGTTCGCGTTACTGCCGGCGAGCGCCGCCCCGGCCGGGTAAACAAGGCCGCGGCCGGCCACTTTGCCAAAGCCGGTGTGGTTGCGGGCGATGTCGAGGCGGAATTCCGTGTCGAAGCAGAAGAGCTGGATTCCTGCAAGCCGGGTTCGGATATCACGCTGGATCAGTTCTGGGAGGGCCAGCTGGTGGATGTGGCCGGTACTTCCAAGGGCCGTGGATTCGCCGGTTCGGTCAAACGCTGGGGCTTCAAGGGTGGTCGTGCCACGCACGGTGTGTCGCTGGCGCACCGCAAACCCGGTTCCATCGGCCAGTGCCAGGATCCGGGCAAGGTGTTTGCCGGCAAGAAAATGGCCGGTCACATGGGCAATGTGCGCAAGACCCAGCAAAACCTGGAAGTGGTTCGCATTGACAGGGAAAACAACCTGCTGCTGATCAAGGGCGCGGTGCCCGGACACAAGGGCGGCGTGGTTTTCATCCAGCCGGCGGTCAAGAAAGGCGCGCAGGAAAGGCCCGCCAGCGAAGCCGCAGCGGAAGAGCAAGGCGCATAAGCGATAGGTGAATGCAGTGGAATTGAATGTGATAAACCAGACCGGCGCCAAAGCCAAAAGCATCGACGTTTCCGACAAGGTGTTCGGGGTTGATTTCAACGAGGCGTTGATTCATCAGGTCGTTACCGCCTATCTGGCCGGTGCGCGTTCCGGCACCCGGGCGCAGAAAAACCGTTCCGCGGTCAGTGGCGGTGGGGTCAAGCCGTGGCGCCAGAAAGGCACGGGACGTGCCCGCGCCGGCACCATACGCAGCCCCATCTGGCGCAGCGGTGGCGTGACTTTTCCGTCGGCCAACCAGGACTTTTCGCAGAAAGTGAACAAGAAGATGTATCGCGGCGCGCTGCGCTCGATACTGTCGGAACTGGTGCGCAAGGACAGGCTGGTGACCATCGACGCCATGGATTTTCCGGCAGCCAGGACCAAGGTGCTGGCAGAAAAGCTCGAGCGTCTCGGGCTGAGCGATGTGCTCATTGTCGATGCCGAAGTGGAACAAGGCCTGATGCTGTCGGCGCGCAATATTCCCCACGTGGACGTGTGCGCGGTCAGCGATCTCAACCCGGTGCGTCTGTTATCTCACGAAAAAGTGTTGATGACATCCGCCGCCGCAGAAAAAGTTCAGGGGTGGTTAGGTGAATAACGCAGACCTGGCGGCGCTGATACTGGCGCCTCACATTTCCGAGAAAAGTACACGTCTGGCTGACCGCCATCGCCAGATCGTCTTCAAGGTGCGCACCGATGCCACCAAGAAGCAGATCCGGCAGGCGGTGAGCGCGATGTTCGATGTTGAAGTGGAGTCGGTTCGTACTGTGCGCATCAAGGGCAAGCAAAAGGCCTTTGGTCGCCGCATGGGACGACGCAACCACATCAAAAAGGCATATGTCACGCTGAAAGAAGGCCAGGATCTGGACTTCCTCGGCATGCAGCAGTAGCGAGACTGAATTATGGCTATCGTCAAGGCAAAACCAACGTCACCGGGTCGCCGTGGCATGGTTCGGGTGGTGAATCCGGATCTGCACAAGGGCTCCCCGTACTGGCCGCTGGTGGAAAAAAAGAACAAGATCAATGGACGCAACAACAGCGGGCGCATCACCGTGCGTCACCGTGGTGGCGGTCACAAGCGTCATTATCGCGTTATTGATTTCAAGCGTGACAAGGACGGCATCAAGGGTGTGGTCGAGCGTCTCGAGTATGACCCGAACCGCACCGCGTATATCGCCCTGGTACTGTATGCCGATGGTGAACGCCGCTATATCATCGCGCCGAAAGGTCTGAAAGTGGGTGATTCGGTCATGTCCGGCCCCGATGCACCAATCAAGACCGGATCCTGCATGCCGCTGAGCGCCATTCCGCTGGGCAGCGTCATCCATTGCGTGGAAATGAAACCCGGCAAGGGCGCCCAGATCGGCCGTTCCGCCGGCGCCGCGATTCAGCTGGTAGCGCGCGAAGGCCGCTATGCCCAGCTGCGCCTGCGCTCCGGTGAAGTGCGCAAGATTCTGGTGGATTGCCGGGCGACGCTGGGCGAGGTGAGTAATGCCGAGCATTCGCTGGAAAAAATTGGCAAGGCCGGCGCCAGGCGCTGGCGCGGTGTTCGTCCCACCGTGCGTGGTGTGGCGATGAACCCGGTGGATCACCCGCACGGCGGCGGCGAAGGCCGCACTTCCGGCGGCCGCCATCCGGTAACGCCCTGGGGTGTGCCCACCAAAGGCCACAAGACTCGTAACAACAAGCGTACGACCAACATGATCGTACGTCGCAGACGCAAATAACGGTGTAGCTATGCCAAGATCGATTCGAAAAGGTCCATTTGTTGATCATCATCTGATGGCCAAGGTGCTGAAGGCGCAGGAAGAAAATTCCCGCAAGCCCATCAAGACCTGGTCGCGCCGCTCCACCATCATGCCCGAATTCGTCGGCCTGACCGTGGCGGTGCACAATGGCCGCCAGCATGTGCCCATACTCATCAACGAGAACATGGTGGGGCACAAGCTGGGCGAGTTCGCGCTGACGCGGACATACAGGGGCCACGTGGCGAACAAGAAAGCTTAAACGGGACTGCAACCATGCAAACATACGCTATTGCCAAAATGATCCGTATCTCGCCGCAGAAGGCCCGTCTGATCGCCGATCAGATTCGCGGCAAGACGGTGGATCAGGCACTGGAGATACTCAGCTACAGCAACAAGAAGGCCGCGTTGCCGGTGCGCAAGACGCTGGAATCCGCCATTGCCAATGCCGAGCATAACGAGAATGCCGATATCGACGAATTGTACATTTCGAAGGTCTGCATTGATGAAGGGCCTATCCTGAAACGCTTTCGCGCCAGGGCCAAGGGCCGGGGCACGCGCATACTGAAGCGCACCAGCCACATTACGGTAGCGGTATCGGACGACACGAGGAAAAACTGATGGGTCAAAAAGTACATCCCAATGGCATGCGTCTCGGCGTCATCCGCGACTGGAACGCCAAATGGTTCGCCAATAGCCGCGATTACGGCAAATTGCTGGCGGAAGATCTGCGCATACGTGCTTTTCTGAAGAAAAAGCTCAAAAACGCCGCCGTCAGCAAGGTCGTTATCGAGCGTCCGTCCAGCAGTCTCAATGTGACCGTATTCACCGCCCGTCCCGGTATCGTCATCGGCAAGAAAGGCGAAGACATCGAAAAACTGCGCCGTGAACTGGGCAAACTGGCCAGTTCGCCGGTGCAGGTAGGCGTCGAGGAAGTGCGCAAGCCGGAAATTGACGCAACACTGATTGCCGAGAACGTGGCGCAGCAACTGGAAAAGCGCATCATGTTTCGCCGCGCCATGCGCCGCGCCATACAGGGCGCCACGCGTTCCGGCGCGCTGGGCGTCAAGATCATGATCTCCGGTCGTCTGAACGGCGCCGAGATAGCGCGTACCGAATGGGCGCGGGAGGGGCGGGTGCCCCTGCATACCCTGCGCGCCGATATCGACTACGGTACCGCGGAAGCGGAAACGACCTACGGCATTATCGGTATCAAGGTCTGGGTTTTCAAAGGTGAGGTATTCGAGTTTGGTGGAACCGCCAAACAGGAACGAAAGGGCCGGGGCGGCAAGACCGCTGCGTAACGGGACAGGAACATGTTACAGCCAAAAAGAACAAAATTCAGAAAACAGCAAAAGATGCGCAACCGCGGCATGGCGCTGCGCGGCAACAAGGTCAGCTTTGGCGAATTTGGTTTGCAGGCGACCACGCGTGGCCGCGTGACGGCGCGCCAGATCGAGGCCGCGCGGCGTGCGCTGACGCGCCACATCAAGCGTGGCGGCCGGGTCTGGATACGCGTGTTTCCGGACAAGCCGGTTTCCAAGAAGCCGCTGGAAGTGCGCATGGGCAAGGGCAAGGGCAATCCCGAATACTGGGTGGCCCAGGTCAAGCCAGGCAAGGTGTTGTACGAGATGGAAGGCGTGAGCGAGGAAATCGCGCGTGAGGCCTTTCGCCTGGCAGGTGCCAAGTTGCCGGTGAAAACCAATTTTGTAGCGCGGTAAGAGACGATGAAAAAAGCTAGCGAAATACGTGCCCTGTCCGATGAGGATATGGCCAGGGAACTCGAAGAGACAGCACGTGAACTGTTCAATTTGCGCATGCAGAATGCGACCGGACAACTGGCCAATGTGGATCAGATCAGCAAGGCGCGGCGCAAGGTAGCCCGTATCAAAACGATTATGAACGAAAAGAGAGCAGGTCAATGAGCGGCGACAGCAAGGCCAGAACGGTTACCGGAACGGTGACCAGCAACAAGATGGATAAAAGCATTACTGTGCTGGTGGAACGGCGCGTCAAGCATCCGCTGTATCACAAGATCATTCGCCGCTCGACCAAGATGCACGCCCATGACGAGGCCAATGAATGTGGTATTGGCGATACGGTGCTGATTCAGGAATGCCGGCCGCTGTCCAAGACCAAAAGCTGGCGCTTGGTGGAAGTGCTCGAGAAGGCGCAGTAATTCGGCGCTTTCACGGAATAACGTAAAACAGGAACAGCGAAAATGATTCAGATGCAAAGCAACTTGTCTGTAGCGGACAACAGTGGCGCGAAACGCGTTCAGTGCATCAAGGTGCTTGGCGGCTCGAAGCGTCGTTATGCCGGCGTTGGCGATATTATCAAGGTCAGCGTAAAAGAAGCGATCCCTAACGGGCGCGTAAAAAAGGGCGATGTCTATGACGCAGTGGTCGTGCGCACCTGCAAGGGCGTACGTCGTCCGGACGGCTCGGTTATCCGCTTCGACAACAATGCGGCCGTATTGCTCAATCAGGCCCTGCAGCCGGTGGGTACCCGCATTTTCGGACCGGTTACGCGCGAATTGCGGGGTGCGCAATTCATGAAAATCATCTCGCTTGCGCCTGAAGTACTGTAGGAAACCAGACCATGAGAAAGATCAAGAAAGGCGACGAAGTTATCGTTATTGCGGGTCGCGACAAGGGTAAGCAGTCTTCCGTCATCAAGGTGTTTCCTGAACAGGGCACGGCGCTGGTGGATGGCGTGAATACGGTGAAGAAACACACCAAGCCGAATCCGGCAAAAGGCATAGCCGGCGGCATCCTGGAAAAGGAGATGCCGATACAGCTGTCCAATATAGCGATTTACAACCCGCATACCAAAAAAGCGGATCGCGTAGGCATCAAGGTACTGGAAGACGGCACCCGGGTGCGTGTTTACAAATCCAACGACGAAGTCGTTGACGTCTGAGGATAGACGGAAATGGTACGGTTAGAAAAAAAGTATAAAGAAGAGATTGTTCCTTCTCTGATGGAGCAGTTCAAATACAAGAGCGTGATGCAGGTCCCGGCGATTACCAAGATAACGCTGAACATGGGCTTGGGCGAAGCGGTCGGCAACAAGAAAATCGTTGAAGTGGCGACCAACGAGATGGCGCTGATTGCCGGTCAGAAACCGATCGTCAATCTGGCCAAAAAATCTGTGGCGGGCTTCAAGATTCGCGATGGCTGGCCGGTGGGCTGCAGCGTGACCTTGCGGCGTGAGCGCATGTATGAATTTCTGGATCGGCTGATCAGCATCGCCATTCCGCGGATTCGCGACTTCCGTGGTCTTTCACCGAAGTCGTTCGACGGCCGCGGCAACTATTCCATGGGCGTCACCGAACAGATCGTTTTTCCGGAAATTGATTATGACAAGATTGACAGCATTCGGGGCATGGACATCACGTTCACTACCAGTGCCCGTACGGATGAAGAAGCAAGCGCTTTGTTGAAAGCGTTCAAATTTCCATTGAAGGCATAGCAATATGGCGAAAAAATCTATGATGGCCCGTGAGGCCAAACGCGCCAGGCTGGCGCAGCGTTATGCGGCCAGACGCGCGGAATTGCGCAAAAGGGTGAAGGACGAAAGTCTGGATTACGAACAGCGTGAAGCGGCCATGTACGCACTGCAGAAGCTGCCCAGAGACAGTGCCAGGGTGCGCCGCCGCAACCGCTGTTCGCTGACCGGGCGTCCGCACGGCTATTTCAGAAAATACGGTCTTTCGCGTAACAAGTTGCGCGAAGTGATACTGATGGGGCAGGTTCCCGGTGTCACCAAGTCCAGTTGGTAAATACAGGGTCTGGAGAGAACTATCATGAGTATGAGTGATCCCATTGCGGACATGTTGACACGAATCCGTAATGGACAACGTGCCGAGAAGGTTACTGTCAGCATGCCGGCGTCCAGGAAAAAGCTGGCGCTGGCCGAATTGCTGAAGTCCGAGGGTTTCATCGAGGGTCTGGCTGTTACTGAAAAGGACGGCAAGTCCGAGCTGCGCATTCATCTGAAATATTTCAATGGCGAGCCGGTGATCGACACGTTGCAGCGCGTCAGTCGCCCCGGATTGCGTGTTTACAAGGGCAAAGACGAACTGCCAACGGTCAGGAACGGCCTCGGCGTCGCCGTCATATCCACCTCGAAAGGCGTGATGACCGACAGGGCTGCGCGCGCCGCCGGTGTGGGCGGCGAAGTTATCTGCTACGTCAGCTAGAGCGAGAATTACCATGTCGAGAATTGCAAAAAACCCGGTGTCAGTGCCCGCGGGCGTTGAGCTGACCCTGTCCGGCGACCAGATAACCGCCAAAGGGCCGAAAGGCGAGGCGAGCATGACCATCAACCCGCTGGTATCGGTGGAACAGGATGGCGACCAGCTGAAATTCGTGGCCGCCAACGACAGCAAGGCTGCCGTGGCCATGTCGGGTACCACCCGCGCGCTGGCAAACAACCTGGTGGTCGGGGTTTCCCAGGGCTTTGAGAAAAAGCTGACCGTGGTTGGCGTCGGCTATCGCGCAGCGGCCAAGGGCAACAAGCTGGACCTGAGCCTGGGCTTTTCCCATCCGGTTATCTATGACGTGCCGGAAGGCGTGAAGATCGAGACGCCAAGCCAGACCGAGATCGTGATTTCTTCCGTGGACAAGCAGAAAGTGGGGCAGGTCGCAGCGGAAATTCGCCGTATCCGTCCACCGGAGCCGTACAAGGGCAAGGGCGTGCGTTATGCCGACGAGCACATTTCGCTGAAACAGGCGAAGAAAAAATAACAGGTTATAGATCATGACGAAAAATCAGAAACGCTTGCGTCGGGCCCGGCGCACCCGCTACAAGATTCGCGAGCTGCATCAGCCGCGTCTGACGGTGCACCGCACGCCACGGCATATTTATGCCCAGGTGATTGATGCCGATGGCCAGAAGGTGCTGGCCGCTGCATCGACCCTGGATCGCGAACTGCGCACCGGAATCAAAAATGGCGGCAATATCGCGGCGGCCGAAAAAGTCGGTCAGAGCATTGCCGAAAAAGCCAAAAAGGCGGGTGTGGGCAATGTCGTATTCGATCGTTCCGGTTTCAAATACCACGGTCGCGTCAAGGCGCTGGCGGATGCCGCGCGTGAACATGGACTGGAATTCTGAGGGTTACCGAAGTGGCTGGGAAAAAAGATAGAAGAGACAGAAGAGATCGTGACAATGCCGGAGACGATTTTCAGGAAAAACTGGTTAACGTCAACCGGGTAGCCAAAGTCGTCAAGGGCGGCCGCATATTCGGTTTCACTGCGCTGACCGTTGTCGGCGACGGCAAGGGCACGGTGGGCATGGGCCGCGGCAAGGCGCGCGAAGTCCCCGTGGCGGTTCAGAAAGCCATGGAAGAAGCGCGCCGCAGCGTGACTACGGTCAATCTGAAAGATGGCACCTTGCTGTATCCGGTCATCGGTGAACACGGCGCGGCCAGGGTGATCATGCGTCCGGCCTCGGAAGGTACCGGTATCATCGCCGGCGGCGCCATGCGTGCTGTGTTCGAAGTGGTGGGCGTGCGCAATGTGCTGGCCAAATGCATCGGTTCGCGCAACCCCATCAATGTCGTGCGTGCGACTATCAAGGGCCTGCAGATGATGAACAGCCCCGAAGATGTCGCCGCAAAACGCGGTAAATCAGTCGAAGACATTACAGCTTGAGTGATCCGATATGAGTGCTGACAAGAAAATCAAGGTGACGCTGGTGCGCAGCATGAATGGCCGCCTGGCGAATCACAAGGCCTGCGCGCGCGGACTGGGACTGCGCCGCATGCACCATACTGTGGAAGTCATTGATACGCCGCAGAATCGCGGCATGATCAACAGGATTTCCTACATGCTCAAGGTAGAAGAGGTCTGACTATGAGATTGAATGATCTGAGCCCTGCGGCCGGTTCGAAAAAAGCCGCCAAACGGGTGGGGCGCGGCATCGGTTCCGGCCTCGGCAAGACCTGCGGGCGTGGCCACAAGGGCCAGAAGTCCCGTTCCGGCGGCTTTAGCAAAGTCGGCTTTGAAGGCGGTCAGATGCCTTTGCAACGGCGTTTGCCCAAGCGTGGATTCCGTTCCATGAGCGCGCCCTACAAGGCCGAGGTGCGCCTGCACGAACTGGCTCTGGCGGGGGTGGACGTGATTGACCTGCCGGCCCTTAAAGACGCCGGTATCGTGCCGAAAAACACGCTGAAGGCCAAGGTGATACTGTCCGGCAAGCTGGACAGGGCTGTGACCCTGAAAGGCGTTACCGCCACCAGAGGCGCGGCAGCGGCGATCGAAAAAGCGGGTGGCAAGGTAGAAAATTAGTGGCCAGGAAAAACCCCAGCGCAGCTTCGGGCATGACCGAATTACGCAACCGGATACTGTTTGTTCTGGGGGCTTTGCTGGTCTATCGTATTGGTACCTTCGTGCCGGTGCCGGGCATCAATCCGGAGGCTTTTGCCACCTTGTTTGACCAGGCCAAAGGCTCGATTGTTGACGTATTCAACATGTTTTCCGGCGGCGCGCTGAAACGTCTGTCGGTATTTGCCCTGGGCGTCATGCCCTATATATCCTCGTCGATCATTATTCAGATGATGACTTCCGTGATTCCGCATCTGGAGCAACTGAAAAAGGAAGGCGAGGCCGGGCGCCGCAAGATAACGCAATACACGCGCTACGGCACGGTGGCCCTGGCGGTGTTTCAGGCTATGGGCATTGCGGTGGCGCTGGAAAGTCAGAAAGTGGGCGGTGTGCCGCTGGTACCGCTGGGTGGTCTCGGTTTCAAGATCAGCACCGTGTTCAGCCTGGTCACCGGCACCATGTTTCTGATGTGGCTGGGTGAGCAAATGACTGAACGCGGTGTCGGCAACGGCATTTCCCTGATTATCTTCGCCGGTATTGTCGCTGGTCTGCCCAACGCCATCGGCGGCACACTGGAGCTGGCGCGCACCGGCACGTTTTCGCCGCTGGGCGTGCTGGCCCTGCTGATTGGCGCCATCGCCCTGATCTGGTTCGTGGTGTATGTGGAAAAAGGCCAGCGCCGCATTACCATCAATTATGCAAAGCGCCAGCAGGGGCGCAGGATGATGGCGGCGCAGAGCAGCTATCTGCCGCTGAAGCTGAACATGGCGGGCGTGATACCGCCCATCTTTGCTTCCAGCCTGATACTGTTTCCGTCCAGTATCGCCGGGATGCTGGGCACGGGCGAGGGCATGGCCTGGCTGAAAAACATTTCGACCAAGCTGTCGCCGGGCGAGCCGATCTATACCCTGATGTATGCCGGCCTGATTATCTTTTTCTGCTTTTTCTATACGGCGATGATTTTCAATCCCCGGGAAATAGCGGATAACCTGAAGAAATCCGGTGCGTTTATTCCGGGTATCCGTCCCGGCGAGCAGACTACGCGCTATATTGATACGGTGGTTTCGCGCCTGACTCTGGCCGGGGCGCTTTATATCACGTTTGTCTGCCTGATACCGGAGTTTCTGATTGTAAAATGGAACGTGCCGTTTTATTTCGGCGGTACGTCGTTGTTGATTATCGTGGTGGTGACCATGGATTTCATGGGGCAGGTTCAGTCCTATCTGATGTCACACCAGTATGGGAGCCTGATGAAGAAGAGCAACTTCACGGGCGGTTTTGGTACGCCTCGCTAGGCCGGTTCCGCAAGGATACCGCCTGGCCCCGGCCTGGAGTTAAGGGAAATGAAAGTCAGAGCATCTGTTAAAAAAATGTGTCGCAACTGCCGCGTGGTCCGACGCAAGGGCGTGGTGCGCGTGATCTGCAAGGATCCCAAGCACAAGCAGCGCCAGGGCTAGCTGGTGGCCGCGTCAAAACAATACTTGAATTAGAGCGGGCGCGTCTTTAGAATCACGCGCCCTTTGCAGCGCCCCCGGGCGAGTTGGAGAAACCGAATGAGAATAGCCGGTGTAAATCTGCCGAATCACAAACATGTCGTCATTGCATTGACGTCGATTTATGGTGTGGGCCGTACGACAGCGAAAAAAGTCTGTGAAACTGTCGGCGTTGATCCGACCACCAAGGTTAAGGATATCGCTGAATCCGAGGCAGAAAAATTTCGCGCCGAGGTTCAGAAACTGACTATAGAAGGTGACTTGCGCCGCGAAGTTTCCATGAATATCAAGCGCTTGATGGACATGGGCTGCTATCGTGGCATTCGTCACCGGCGCGGTCTGCCTCTGCGCGGGCAGCGTACCAAAACCAATGCGCGTACCCGCAAGGGACCGCGTAAACCGATCCGGAAATAGAGCGAAACATTATGGCCAAGGCTAGCGAGAAATCGTCCAAGAAAAAACGCAACAAGCGTATCGTCACAGACGGTATCGCCCATATACAGGCGTCGTTCAACAATACCATTATTACCATTACTGATCGCCAGGGTAATGCGTTGACATGGGCCACTGCGGGCGGCTCCGGCTTTCGCGGATCGCGTAAAAGTACGCCGTTTGCAGCACAGGTAGCTTCGGACCGCGCTGCCAGGGCTGCCGCCCAGGACTACGGCATGAAAACCGTGGAAGTGCGCGTCAAGGGTCCTGGCCCGGGCCGGGAATCGGCGGTGCGCGCCCTGCATGCCGCCGGATTCGAAGTGACTCAAATCATGGACGTGACGCCCATACCGCACAACGGCTGTCGTCCTCCCAAGCGCCGCCGCGTTTAATTCGGAGTTTTACTCATGGCAAGATACATCGGACCAAAATGCAAGCTGGCTCGTCGCGAAGGCACGGATCTCTATCTGAAAAGCCCGGCGCGACCGCTGGATTCGAAATGCAAGCTGGACACCCCTCCCGGGCAGCACGGCGCGCGTCGTCTGCGGCTGTCCGACTACGCGCTGCAGCTGCGCGAGAAGCAGAAGCTGCGTCGCATTTACGGTGTTATGGAAAAGAAATTCCGCAGTTATTACAAGGAAGCCGCGCGCCAGAAGGGTAACACCGGCGAGAACCTGCTGCGTCTGCTGGAAGGCCGTCTGGACAACGTGGTCTATCGCATGGGATTCGGCGTCACACGTGCCGAAGCGCGCCAGCTGGTGACGCACAAGGGTATTCTGGTCAATGGCAAACAGGTCAATGTGCCTTCCTATCAGGTCAAAGCCGGCGATGTCATCGAGTGCAAGGAGAAAACGAAAAACCAGTTGCGGGTCAAGGCTGCTCTCGAAATTATGGAGCAAATCGGTTTTGTCGACTGGGTTGATGTTGATTCGAAAGCCGCCAAAGGCACTTTCAAGGCGCTGCCTGATCGTAGCGATTTGCCACCGGATATCAATGAATCCCTGGTGGTTGCACTTTATTCTAAGTAGGGAGTGGCGTCATGTCAGCAATGCAGGAATACATATCCAGCTTTTTGAAACCGACCAATGTCGAGGTAAAAAATGTCACCGATACGCTGGCGGTGATTTCCATGGAACCGCTGGAACGTGGGTTTGGCTATACCCTGGGTAACGCCATGCGCCGGATACTGTTGTCATCCATCCCGGGAGCGGCGGTAACCGAGGTCAAGATTACCGGCGTGGTGCATGAATATTCATCGCTGGAAGGCATGCACGAAGATGTTATCGAAGTGCTGATGAATCTCAAGGGCATCGCATTCACCATGCACACCCATGACGAAGTGACCCTGCATCTTAAAAAGAAAGGCCCGGGCACGGTAACCGCTGGCGATATCACTCTGGATCATGATGTGGAAATCGCCAATCCGGATCATGTTATTGCCACGTTGACCGGTGATATAGAACTGGAAATGGAGCTCACAGTGACGCGTGGCCGTGGTTATCAGACCGTGCAGGCGCGCAAGAGCGATGCGGAAACCCGCGCCGTGGGCGTCATGGAGCTGGATGCTTCCTACAGCCCGATCAAGCGCGTGACCTACAATGTGGAAAACGCGCGTGTCGAGCAACGCACCGATCTGGACAAGCTGGTCATCGAGCTGGAAACCAATGGCGCCGTGGACCCGGAAGAAGCCATGCGCCTGGCGGCGACCTTGCTGCACGACCAGATTGCGGTATTTGTCGATCTCGAAGGTCTGGCGTCGGAACCGCAGAAGGAAGAAGAGCCGGAAGTGGACCCCATGCTGCTGCGTCCGGTCGACGATCTGGAGCTGACCGTGCGTTCCGCCAACTGCCTGAAAGCAGAGCAACTGTATTACATCGGCGATCTGGTGCAGCGCACCGAAAGCGATTTGCTGAAAACACCGAACCTCGGCAAGAAATCCCTGACCGAGATAAAGGACGTACTGGCGTCCCGCGGCCTGTCTCTGGGTACCAAGCTGGACAACTGGCCGCCTGCGTCAATTCGTGATGACAGCGATAGCGACGCTGCCTGAACTGGAGTAGACAATGAGACATAGAAAATCAGGACGCAAGCTGAACCGCAACGCTTCCCATCGCAAGGCGATGTTTCGCAATATGGCGGTATCACTGGTGGAGCATGAACAGATTCGGACTACCCTGCCCAAGGCAAAAGAACTGCGCACGGTGATCGAACCGCTGATCACCCGTGCCAAGACCGCAACGGTGCATAACCGTCGCATCGTTTTTGATCGCCTGCGCGACCGTGATGCGGTAACCAAGCTGTTCAATGAACTGGGCGTCCGCTACAAGGACCGCCCGGGCGGGTATCTGCGCATATTGAAATGCGGTTACCGCACCGGCGACAAGGCGCCCATGGCGATTGTACAGCTGGTGGACCGGCCGGAAGGCGTTTCCGAAGAAGCCTGAGCCATTAGCCGGCATTTCAGAAAAGGTCGCTTTCAGCGGCCTTTTTTATTGCCTGTTTTCGGCCCGGCCCGGGCTGAATCAGGGTAAAATCCGGCCATGATCTACCTTTTCACGGATTTTTCCACGCAGGATATCTACGTCGGGCAGCTGCATTCGGCGGTGCTGCAAAGACACCCCGATGCGCGGCTGGTTGACCTGTTTCACCATGCCGACCCGCGCGATATCGAGTCTGCGGCCAGGCTGTTGGCGCGCTTGTATGAAACCGCCGGCGACGACGCAGTGATCGCTGCTGTAGTCGACCCCGGTGTTGGCGGAGGCCGCAAGCCGCTGATGGTCAAAGTGGACGGGCGCTGGCTGGTGGGTCCGGACAATGGATTGTTCAGTCTGATCATGCGGCAGGCGGAATCCGTGGATTGCCGCGAGATCAACTGGCGTCCGGCCAATATGTCGGTGACTTTTCATGGCCGCGATCTGTTCGCCCCGGTGGCGGCGATGCTGGATCAGGGGGAGATGCCCGATTCCTCGCCCTGTCAGCCGCTGATGCCCGCCTGGCCGGAAGAAACCAGCCGTATCATCTACCGGGATCACTATGGCAATCTGATGACCGGACTCAGCGAAAAGTCTGTTCATGTGAATACAGTGCTGGTTGTCAACGGCGAGCCGGTCAGACATGCCGAACGATTTGGCGCGGTGGATGTCGGAAGTGTTTTCTGGATGATCAATTCCATCGGTCTGGTGGAAATTGCCGCCAATCAGGCCGATGCCTCGGCCCGTCTGGGTGCCTCGGTGGGTGACGAGGCCCTGTTGCAGGCGTGAGCAGCGCAACGCCATGATGAAAACGCTTCCGGACATGAATGAGCTGGCTGCGCTGGTGGTGGCCGTTGCCGATGAAGTCATCATGCCAGCTTCGGCAGGCGTGCAATGTACCACCAAGGCCGATGGCAGTCCCGTTACCCCGGTTGATCTTGCCGTGCAGGAACGCATACGCCACGAACTGTCCAGCCGCTGGCCCGCCATCGGTTTTCTGAGCGAGGAAATGAGCCATGCCGAGCAGCAGGCTGCGATGGATTCCGAAGAATTCTACTGGTGTCTGGACCCGCTCGACGGCACCACCAACTTTGTCGCTGGCGTGCCATTGTTTGCGGTGTCGCTCGCTTTGCTGTCTGCGGCCGGTAGCGTACTTGGTGTGATATATGATCCGGTCAGAAAAGAGCTGTTCAGCGCGCGCCGCGGTCATGGCGCCAGCTTCAATGGCCAGGCGCTGCACTGCATCGCACCGGTGACAGATCTGCACAGCTGCATCGCTGCAGTGGATTACAAGCGCCTGCCTTCGAAGCTGCGCTGCCGGCTGGCGGCGTCCGCGCCTTTTCGTTCCCAGCGCAATATCGGCACCGTGGCTCTGGAATGGTGCTGGCTGGCGGCCGGTCGCTTCCAGCTGTATCTGCACGGCGGGCAGAAACTGTGGGATTATGCCGCCGGCGAACTGATTTTTCGCGAGGCAGGCGGCATCGCGCAGACACTGGAAGGCGAAGAGCTTTATACCGGCCGGCTGGTATCCCGATCGGCCATAGCCGCCGGCAACAGGCGGTTGTTTCAACTCTGGCATGAGAGCATCACGGATTTACTGCATGAAAATCGACTGTAACAGCGGCTGGCTGGATGCGGCGCAGCGCGTACCATCGCCGAATTTCGATCAACGTCCCGAGGGTATGGCAGTGGATACCCTGATCATTCACAATATCAGCTTGCCGCCGGATGAATACGGCGGCAACGAAATAGTCGAATTCTTCTGCAACACTCTGGACTGCGATGCTCACCCGTTCTTCGATGAAATTCGCCATGCCCGTGTGTCGGCACATTTCCTCATCCGCCGCGACGGTGAAATACTGCAA
>JALXFQ010000251.1 GCA_027067235.1 Gammaproteobacteria bacterium | reverse complement strand
GGTTTATCCTGCTTACAGCGATACTGCCACTGGCGCATGGTTATGACCACGTCACCTACGTCGTCACCGACACCACCGGCACCCCCATCGTTGGATTCGACAAGGGCGGCGTGATCTGGCGTGAGAACTTCCGGCCCTACGGCAGCCGACTCAGCCCATCGCCCTTCTCGAGAAAGAACAGCCTGTGGTATACCGGCAAGCCTTATGACAACAGCACCGGACTGAGCTACTACGGCGCGCGCTACTACGACCCGTTACTGGGACGCTTCATGGGCGTTGATCCGGCGGGTATCGACCCGGGCAATGTGCACAGCTTCAACCGCTATGCGTATGGTAATAACAATCCGTATCGGTTTGTGGATCCGGATGGAGAATTCGCGTTCCCTCTGCTGCTCTGGGGACTTGCCACACTGGTTGATGCTGGCGTGACGTTATACCAGATGGCGCAACCCGTACCACTGGATGCTCATGGTGATGCGCCGTTGCAGGATGTCTGGACATTACCCGGGCCAGTGAGAGGTGCGGGGGCGGTTATTGGATTGGGGGAGAGGGTTGCCGCAAAGAGTGCAGGTGCGTTTAGTAAAGTTGCTCCTGCGACGGCTAAACAACTACAGAAGAAGTTTAAACATGCTGGTGACTTCGGCGTTTCTGGGAATTACAACCCCGCAAATGCACAAAAGTTCAATCAGGCGATACAAAAACATTTGAATTCATCTGGGACCAAAGAGATTTCCGGAACATACAGAGGAAATTCTGTCACTTTCCACACTAACCCCAATTCAGGCTTAACCGTCATACAGAATCCAAATGGTGGTTTCCTGAGTGGTTGGAAATTAAATCCACAGCAACTTCAGCACGTACTCAAGGATGGAAAGCTATGAGTATGATTGCGCGATACATTCTTTTGTTGACGCAGTTTGTTGCTGGTGAAATTACTGCAGCTCAGTTTGAGCATTCCTATTTGGAGATGTTCAAAAATGAAAAAGAAGAATTCCCAGAAAATGTTTATGAAGTGTTGAATAATCTATTTTCAGACGTTGATGCATACTGTGGAGATCCCTCTCTCCGAGATGAGGAAGATTTAGATGATGAGGATCTGAGGGTCAGTGCGAAGGAGGCTCTAAAGAAGCTGACTTGAGTTCTGGGGACACCCATTAGCCAATCTCTGTGGTAGTGTTCAGAATTCTGTGTCATTTCTATACACTTGATAAGACGGGGTTCTGGGGACACAATACCTAACTATTATGCTATGCTCTGGTAATGACAAAAAACCGTAGGAATTCTGTCAGCGGCAACGTCAACCAGAGCTACAACAACGACTTCCGCGTAACAGACCGCGGCATCAACGGCGGGAATAGCATTCACTTCGCCTACGATGACGACCTGCTGCTAACGCAGGCCGGGGAGTTGACCCTCAGCCACGAAACCCAGAAAGGCGGCCTCATCAACGGTACGACTTTGGGCCACATCGCCACCAGCCGCAGCTACAACGGCTTTGCCGAACTGACCGGCTACAGCGCCAGCAAGGACGGCAACGCTCTGTACCAGGCCAGCTACAGCCGTGACAAACTGGGCCGCATCACCCACAGGGAAGAAACCCTCGGCGGCCAGACCACCGTATATGACTACGCCTACGACCTGGCGGGCAGACTCACCGAAGTCAAAACCAACGGCGTGGTCACCGCCAGCTACAGCTACGACAGCAACGGCAACCGCCTGGGCGGCGTCTATGATGACCAGGACCGCCTGCTCACCTGGAACGGCAAGAGCTACAGCTACACCGCGAACGGTGAACTCAAGACCAGAACCGAAGGAGGAAACACAACCACCTACACCTACGACGTCCTCGGCAACCTGACCCGGGTCACCCTGCCGGGCGACATCACCATCGACTACATCATCGACGGCCAGAACCGGCGGATTGGCAAAAAAGTCAACGGAACCCTAAGGTTCTGGAGGTTCTGGGGAAGGTTCTGGGGACGCGACACTTAATTCTATGCGCGTTGGCGGAATTCAGACAACTGGTGCCTTTCGCAACCGAGGTGACAGTCCAATTCCGCATTTAAGTCCTTCCTGACGCAGTATTCCCACAAGGCTTCTTTCGGTAAATCGGAATTTTTCCCGGCTTCTACGGCGTATCCGCTCTTTTCGTGGTGAATAGAGTGTCGGTACAATACTGATACGGGGTTTGGGGAATTGAAAACGAATATGAACAGCAAAGAACTGATTCTGATACGCCATGGCAAGTCTTCCTGGGATTCGGCGGCAACGACTGATTTTGAGCGACCGCTAAACGAGCGCGGCGTAAGGGATTCGCGCCGGCTGGGCGGCTTCGTTGCGGAGCAGGGCTGGGAACCGCGCTGGGTGATCAGTTCGCCGGCATTGCGGGCATCAACCACCTGTGATCTGGTGTGTGATCCCCTGAACGTACCATCGACGCGCATATGGCGAGACCGGCGGGTTTATGAAGCCGGCCTGCAAACGCTGAAAAATGTTATTGGCGAGACGCCGGATCTGCCGGGTCGGCTGTTTCTGATCGGCCATAATCCCGGGCTGGAGTCGCTGCTGCTGGAGCTTTGTCCGGATGCGCCGGTCATGGACAGCGGCAAGCTGTTTACCACAGCCAATCTGGCCAGAATCGGGTTGCCCGGGCGCTGGGATGATCTGTCCGCAGGCGCGGGCCGTCTGCTCGATCTGGTGCGGCCCGGCGACCTGGGCTGAGCCCTTATTGCAGCAGCAGTTGCAGGATGGGAGCCAGATTGATTTTTTTCGGTGGCGTTGGCGTGGCTGCCAGCATAAAGCTGCCATCGAGCTTGTTAAATGAGTCATCTCCGCCGGTGCCGGTAAACACCATGGAAAAATTGGTTCCGTTCGACCATTTGTTGGCGATATTCCAGAAAAAGCCTTCCTGACCTTCATCGCCGGTGGCACCGGTCTGGTCGGCCCAGGCGTCGTAATAGGCGACGGTTTTCCACGGCCCCCACGGCGTCGGTGCTTCGAAAACACCCAGTTTGCCGACGAAGGTCTGGTCATGTTCCGTCATCAGGATGTAGCGCTGGGTGCCGGCGTTGTAACTCGCGCTGAGGTTCCATCCGACGCCATTGCTGTCTTCAAATACCGGAACCTTGTCGGAGCGCTCTCCCCAGAGCGGCTGACCTGATGTATCCTTTCCGGTGTAGTACTCAAGGTGAAAACCGTTGCCATCGGGGCCAAACAGGTGCTGCTGGTCAGAAGGGGCGCTGGTGATGGGCAGGAAGTAGTCACTGAGTTTTTGCCGCGCCAGGTAAATTCTGCCGGGTTTATGCACGGTGAGTTGACCGCCGTCCTGCACCTCGATGCCGTACAGGTAGACATAGCCGCCATTGGGTCCGGCGTGGTTTTTGCCGAATTGCAGGAAAGTGGGATGATAGAAATCGTAGCCGTTGAGGTAGTTGCCGGTCTGGGTCCAGGACTGGCCACGGTCGCGTGAATAGAAAAAGCGCGATTCGGCATACCCCGAGGCGCCGGATTCCGGACTGGCCCACAGCACCAGAAATTGCTGGTAGGAAAGGATGCTGTAGCTTTTGCCGCATATGGCGGTGTCGTCTCCCAGGCTGCCCAGACCCGAACATCCTGCGCCTGCGCCCTTGTATATGTCAGACCCGACAAATACGTCTTTCTGACCGATAACGCGGCTGACGCCAAAGGATTTTTTGCTGCCGCTCTGGCTGAATCCGCGGCCATCGCCCCAGGCGGTATATTGATGATCGTCATCCGACCAGGTCATCGGCCAGTTGTCGCTGCCGCCAGCGTGTTCCTGGTGGGTTGACCAGTCGAATGTGATACCTTTGATGGTGGCGCTGCAGGCATACGGCGCCCGGTTTGAGCCAATGCAGCTTGCAGCCCGGGCGCTGGAGAGCAGGGAGGCGGCAGCCAGAAATGACGCAATGGTGGTGAAAGCTATGCCGGTATGGATCATTTGTTTTCCTTTATTTTTCTTTTATGTTGGATGTTAAGGCTAGGCCATAACCGGCTGATTTCAAGGAACAAGGTAAATTGAGTTGGCTTTGTCAACAGGAGGCGGGAAATGTCGGGTAAACCAGGGAGACTGAAACGCGAACGTTACGTCATGCCTGATTATTTCAGGCGTGCTCTGGAAGAGTACGGTGTGTGGGAGGACTATCAGTCGCGTCCTGCCTATCAGCAGAACGATTACATCGGCTGGATCGAACGCGCCAAACGCCCGCAGACCCGCGACAAACGGTTACGGCAGATGCTGGCGGAGCTGAAGCAGGGCGGCATCTACATGAACATGAAACACGCCGCTTCGGCAAAGCGCTGAATTTATAGCAGCACTTTTTCCAGGCCACCGTTCCGGCTGCGTTCAACCAGCTCGTTGCGCCAGTTCCGTCCCAGCAGTCGGCGGGCCAGCTCCACCACGATATATTCCGCGTCCAGACCAGTGTCCTCGCTATAGCGGGACAGGCCCTGCTGGCAGGACGGGCAGGAGGTGAGCAGCTTGATATCGCTGTTTTGATCGAATCCGGCCAGACTTTGCTGCAGATTTTCCAGTTTGCTGAAGCGCACCTGGTCGGCGATATCCGGCCGCGTGACGGCGAAGGTGCCGGACTCGCCGCAGCAACGGTCGGTCAGCGTGACCGGGCTGTTCAGCAGGCTGGTGGCCACATGCAGATCGTCATGGGATTTCATCGGCGTATGGCAGGGCTGGTGATAGAGGTATTGCGAATCGTTGTTGTCCACCTTGATGCCGTGTTCCTTCAGATATTCGTGTATGTCCAGCAGGCGGCAGCCGGGGAATATCTGCTCGAACTGATAGGTCATGACCTGGTCCATGCAAGTGCCGCAGGACACGATAACGGTGCTGATGTTGAGATAGTTCAGCGTGGTGGCGACCCGGTGAAAAAGGACCCGGTTGTCCATGCTGATCTGACGGGCTTTTTCCGCGTGTCCGCCTGCTTCCTGTGGGTAGCCGCAGCACAGATAGCCGGGCGGCAGCACCACCTGGGCGCCGGTTTCCATGAGCATGGCAATCGTGGCCAGACTGATATCGGAAAACAGCCGTTCGGAGCCGCAGCCGGGAAAATAAAACACGGCGTCGCTGTACTCGGATGATTTTTCAGGATGGCGCAGTATGGGTATGGTTTTGTTGTCCTCCAGCTCCAGCAGTTCGCGCATGCCGGGCTGGCGCTCCGGCGCGGGCAGCGGTTTGCTGACGAAATGCACGACCTGGGAGCTGATCGCCGGTTTGCCGTGGCTGCTGTCGGGTGGTCGTGACAGCGCCTTGCTGAACAGTGGTCGCAGCATTTTTACCGCCATGCGCTGACCACGGTAGCCGAGGTTGACCAGGCCCGTGCGCAGCAGTTTGATGGCTTTGGGATCAGTGACAT
>JALXFQ010000250.1 GCA_027067235.1 Gammaproteobacteria bacterium | reverse complement strand
CCGAACAGGTCAATGACGAACTCGGCCCATCCGGTGTCGGGAAACATCACCACCATGCCGGTCAGCACCAGGGTCAGCACCGACAGCGCCAGCGCCCAGTGGTTGAGACGCCATTGCCAGGAGAATCGCTGAAAATTCCTGCCGCTGCTGTGCTTGATGCGTCTGGCGCGGACGCGGAAGCGCTTGCCGTCCACAACCACCCATTCATAGGGGCGGGATTTCAGTTCGCGCCAGAACCACAGCATGGAATGGCTGTAAAAAAACAGCAGCGTCAATATGATGATGCCGACCATCACCCGGCCCAGCCACCACATCCCGGGGTTGCGCTGGAAGTCGCCCATGTCCGCATGGGCGCGGAACCGGGTAAAATCGGGACCGGCATCCTCATGGCATTTGCGACAGGTCTCGAGCCGGTTTTCATCCGATATCTTTGATGCCGGATCATCCACCTTGTGCGTGTTGTGCGGGTCGTGGCAGTCCTTGCACTGGGCCGCCTTGGTGTCGCCCAGCCAGGCCAGCTGGCCATGAGTCGTGGCCTTGTAGCTGCGTACTTCCTTCTGGTGACAGGCGCCACATTGTTCGGTAATGACGCGATGCGCCGACAAAGCCTCGCTTTCGGCGATCTGGTGTGCCGAATGGCAGTCGGTACAGGTGGCGCTGTCGCCCTTCCAGGGTGTTTTCAGACTGGCGCCATGGATGGACTGACGATATTCGGCCAGTTCTTTTTCGTGACAGCTGCCGCAGGATTCGGGCGCATTCAGTTTGTGGGTGGTGGAACGCGGATCATCGGAAGGAAAAACATAATGCGCCGTATGGCAGTCGGCGCAGGTGGCATTGTCTTTGGCGCCTTTTTTCTGTGCATGTACGGAATGCGTGTAACGCCGGGTCTGTATGACGATGTCAAGATTGTCGCCATGAAGCCAGGGAACGCGCTCGGGCGCCGTGCCTTCGCCCTGGCGGATATGGCAGCTCACGCAGTCAACCGTCTTCAGATCCTTGTCGTGGGGCAGCTTTTCTATATCGGAATGGCAATCGAGACAGCGGTATTGCCCATGCACGCTGGCGCGCAACGCTGCTGCATTGACATCAAGATGACGGTAAGGCGGCGACCCGTCCCTGCCGGTCGGCACGGAAAAACCTTTCTGGCCGTGGCATTCCAGGCAATCAGCGTCAGTGATCGGCGTTTCTTCGGCTTCCCGCTGGACAGATGAAGACCGCTGCTCCGGCGGCGCGAGTTCAACCGCGTGGGCGCCTGCAGCAAGCAACGCCAGCAGCAGGCCTGCGCCGAAGCGAAAACCACGCATGTTCATAGTTTCTGCGTAAACTCGGGGTAGGCCTCCAGACCGATTTCCGCAATATCCGCACCTTCATATTCGTCCAGTTCGGACAGGCGAATGCCCACGGTTTTTTTCAGCGCCAGCCAGGTCAGAAAACTGGCGCCGAAGGTCCAGACAAAGATCAGGCCGATGCCTTCCAGCTGGGCCGCCAGACTGGCCCTGGGATTGGAAAGAACCACCGCGAACAAACCCCACAGAGCAGAAATGCCGTGCACCGAAATTGCGCCCACCGGATCGTCGATATGCGCCACGCGGTCCAGCATGATGATGGAGACCACCACCAGCAGGCCGGCCACCATGCCGATAAATGTCGCCAGCCCGGGCGTCGGCGTCAGCGGTTCAGCGGTAATCGCCACCAACCCGGCGAGTATGCCGTTCAACCCCATGGTCAGATCGGTCTTGCCAAACCAGAAACGCGACAAAGCCAGAGCCGCCATGCAACCACCTGCCGCTGCCGTATTGGTATTGACAAAGATCAGTGAGACCGCATTGGCATCGGCCACCGA
>JALXFQ010000249.1 GCA_027067235.1 Gammaproteobacteria bacterium | reverse complement strand
GCAGCGCATCCGGCGGGTCATCGATATTATCGACAATAACGCCTGAACAGGCTTGACCTGCCACATCGAAATCCGTACATTACGCCCGCTCTAGGGGCTATAGCTCAGCTGGGAGAGCGCAACACTGGCAGTGTTGAGGTCGGCGGTTCGATCCCGCCTAGCTCCACCAGAACAGACGGTTCAAAATGTCCCCATCGTCTAGAGGCCTAGGACATCGCCCTTTCACGGCGACGACAGGGGTTCAAATCCCCTTGGGGACGCCATATCAAAAAGGGCCAGCGGTTATGCGCTGGCCCTTTTTTGTTGCCGTCTGCCGGCCACCCTGCCGGTTTCTGTGACGGACCTCACTGTCATCACTCGCCAATCCGCTATGCTGCGCGCAAGGACAAACGGACGCGATTGCCGTTGTTGTTCTTTGGCGCGGTCAAAGATCCTGCGTGACGGCTTGTTAACTGCTATACTTGATAGAATGGATTAATGCCGCGATATCAGACGGCAATATTGTGAGTTACTTTATGTCAGAAAAACGTGTTTCTGCAGCATGGTTAAAAGCTGTTTTAATCAGCTGCGCCGTTACCGTGGGGGCAACTGCCCCGAGGCCATCGATAGCAGAAGAAGCTGTTGTTGATGTGCCAATGCAGTTCGCCCCGCTGGCTGCCGGCGCCAGTCATTCTCTGGTGAGGTGCGAAAACGGCCTGGTTTTCAGCTGGGGCAGCAACACATCCGGCCAGCTGGGTGATGGCACCGGGCTGGACGCCTACAGTCCGGTCGCGGTGCGCGATGAACATTACGAACCGGCGCAGGGGCTGGCGGCAGTGGCCTCCGGCAACAATCATGCGCTGGCGCTGAAACTCGATGGCGGTGTGCTGGCCTGGGGCGCCAATGACGCCAGCCAGGTTTTCGATAGCCAGGCAAATCTGGCATACGCCAGTTTCTACCGGGTCACCCCCGATGCCTACACCGGACCGTTCAGGAAAGCGCCGCAGCGCATTGCGGAGAGTATTTACCCGACGCCGGTTGCTGTTCTGGAAGCGGATTCCAGTCCGGCAACCGCGGTCAGGGCGGTTGCTGCGGATGGCTCGCTGAGCGTGGCGTTGCGCGCGGATGGCAGCGTCATTGCCTGGGGCAACACCGGTTTTCTCACCGACTCGGCCGGTCGCGACCAAACCGCTGATCTGGCAAACGTTTCCGGCCTGACGGCGGGGGCTGACGGCGGCAAGCCTGATGGGCAGGGCAATGGACAGTCCGCGAATCCGGATGGCGGCTCCACTGGTGGTAATGGCAGCGATGCAGGTGCGCAGCTGGCCGGGAGCACCGTAGTCAACCTGCTTGGCGTGGATGGCCAGCCCGTAACCGGCGTGGTTTCCGTTGCCGCAGGTGCGCAGCACATACTCGGCAGACTGGCGGATGGCAGGGTTCTGGTCTGGGACGGAAATACCCCGATTGATCCGGCGCTGCTCAGAGAGGGCGGCGAGCGCGCGGCATTTGCGCAGAACAATCCGAACCCGGAGGATGACTCTCCTTATTTTGATCCCGCGAAAGTGGGTGGAGAGCAGAAAGCCGTACTGCGGGCGGTGTATCTGCGCGACGCCGGCAGAAGGATCATTACCGGCGTGCAGCAAATCAGTGCTGCGGCTGACTACAGCGTTTTTGTGCTCGACAATGGCCAGGTGATGGCTTCGGGGAATACGACGATTCCTTTTTTCACCAATGGTGTCAACAGCGCCACCACGCCAAAAATCCTTGAGCCGGAAGCGCCGCAGGAAACTGAATCGGCAGGTCTTGCAGCGCCGGATCAACAAAAGCTGCAAAAAGGCATAGTCGGGGTGCCGGTATCCGGCACAAGCAACGACCAGAACACGGACAGCGGCAATCCGGATGCCGCTGACAACGGTACCGCCCCGCCGGCCAGCGGCAATGATGGCGGAACTGCCGGTACGGGCGATACTGCGGTTATTGGCGCAACCACGGTTGGCGTTACCGGCGGCAACAGCGGGACGGCTCATTTCGTCAGACGCAATGATGGCAAGCGTCTGACCGGCGTCAGGGCTGCGGCAGCAGGCAGGAACCATGTGCTGTTCCTGCTGGATAGCGGCCATGTGGCGGCCATGGGCGATAACGGCTTCGGGCAACTCGGTAACAGCACCAACACACCGGCCGACACCAGCGGTGCCCTGGTAACGGTGGTGGATGCCTCCGCCGAGCCGATCAAGCATATCGTCGCGGTAGCGGCGGGCGACAACCACAGTCTGGCCCTGTCGCGCGAGGGTGTGGTTTATGCCTGGGGCGACGGCAGCGCCGGACAGCTGGGCGACGGCTCCAATGTCAGCAGTTTTGTCGCAGTGGCGGCGCGGGACAGCAACAACCGGCAGTTCAATATCCATTCCAGCTGCGAGCCTCTGTTCTGATTTGCTGTTGCCGGAATGAGTCAGTTACAGGTGGGAAAAACAGGGTTGTTGTTGCTGGCGTTTGTGGCGCTGGCCGGCAGTCTTTACCATGCCGTGGAAAGGGGCTATTTCTACCTGATCAAACCCGACCGGCCGCCGGCTGCTGCAGGCATGGAGCGGTTGCGCCCGGCTTCGTCAAAAATCAGTCTGGCGTCGATTCGTTCGGCGCAGCTTTTTGGCCGAAAGGCTGCCAAGGCCGCGCCTCCACCGCAGCAGGTAGTGGTCAAAACACGCCTGAAACTGACGCTGAATGGTGTTATCTGGGCCACCCGGCCGGAGGACGCCAAGGCGATTATTTCCGGCGCGAACAAACGCCCGCGCGCCTATTCGGTCGGAGATACCATTCGTCAGACAGATGCCAGAATTGATTCTATCGAGCGTGGCAGGGTGGTGCTGGAGCGGGGCGGGCGGCTGGAAAAACTGGAACTGGCCGTGCCGGTGCTGGATATCACCCGGGGACAGAAAATGCCGACAACGCGTTTCATCAAAGCAGAGCATTAGAATATGGTTCATCGAAGGACAGGAATGATTGTGAGGGTGCTGGTGATGGCCAGTTTGCTGTTAGCCGGCCTTGCCCACGCTGCGCCCGTTGGTTCGGACAGCCATGTCAAGGTGGTGGAAGATGGCGGCAAGAAGAAATATGTGCTGAATTTTCAGTCCGTGGATATTCCTGTTCTGGTCAACACCATTTCCCAGATTACCGGCAGAAATTTCATTATTGATCCCAGAGTGAAGGGCAAGGTGACAGTGGTTTCCGGCAAGGAATATGATGCGGATGAAGTATACGATGTTTTTCTGTCGGTGCTGGACGTACATAATTTTGTTGCCATCGACAATGGCGATATCATCAAGGTGTTGCCCAAGGCTGTAGCCAAACAGACGCCCACCAAAACCCGTTTTTCTGCGGATGTCAGCGGCAATGACGAGCAGATTACCGAAGTTTACAAGCTGAAATACAGCTCGGTGCAGACCCTGCTGCCGGCACTGAAACCCTTGTTGCCGCCTACCAGCCATTTTGCCGCCCATGTGCCCAGCAATTCGGTCATTATCACCGGATCGGCTTCCAGCATCGAGCGCGTGCTGAAGATCGTCAAGAATCTGGACAAGCCGTCCGCCGGCAGTGACATACATGTCGTTTACATGCAATACGCCAAGGCCAAGGATATGGTGGCCATACTCAACAAGGTGCTGGCCGAAGCCCAGAAAGGCGCGCCACCGGGGAAAGCGCCTGGCGGCGCCAGGGTGACGTCTTCAGTGCAGGCGGATGAGGCGACCAACGCATTGATCATCAATGCGCCTGCCGAGCAGTTTCAGCAGTTACAGCGCGTGATCGACAAGCTTGATATCCGCCGCGCCCAGGTATTCGTGGAAGTCCTGATTGCGGAAGTGACCCGGCGCAAGGAGGCAGATCTGGGCGTATCATTTGAAGCGCTGGACAAAAACCTGCCCAAGGGGCAGGGCAGCGGCAGCACCAAATTCACGCCGGGCAGCGAATTCGGCCTGTCGCTGGGCTACATTACCCGTTTCGTGACCAATCTCAACAACGAGCGCGTGCCGGATTTTCAGTTGCTGCTGCATTTGCTGCAGTCTGATACCGATGCCAACATCGTGTCGACACCCAATCTGCTCACGCTGGACAATGAAACGGCAGAAATTACCGTGGCCAGCGAAGTGCCTTTCGTCACTGGCCAGTTCACCACCAACACCGGCACCACTACCACGACCACCACCAGCAATAATAATAACACCAATGGCCAGACCACCACTTCAAACGTCAATCCGTTCCAGACCATCGAGCGCAAGGATGTGGGCCTGATACTGAAAATCACGCCGCAGATCAACAAGGGAGACACGCTACGGCTGGATATCGAGCAGGAGCTTTCCAGTATTGCCAAGGCTTCGGCGCAGGGCGCGGCTGATCTGATTACCAACAAGCGCACCATCAAGGCATCAGTGCTGGTAGACAACGGCAAGATTGTGGTTATCGGCGGACTGATTACCGATGAATTGCAGGGCGGCCAGGACGGCATACCCGGACTCTCCAGCATACCCGTACTGGGCGCCCTGTTTCGCAAAAAAACCAAAACTGCCGCAAAGACCAATCTGATGGTGTTTCTGCGCCCGTGGATTGTGCGCTCCTATGATGACCTGGCCGAATTTACCACCGACAAATACGGCCAGGTACAAAACGATGAGCGCGCTCTGGTGCCCGACCGGGAGTATCTGTTGCGCAAGCAGACCCAGCCGATTTTGCCGCCTATCCATACCTTGCAGAACAGCAAAAAAGCGCTGGTGCCGGAACACGCCGCTCCGACCAGGTCCATCTGGTCCGGCGAGGCGGAAGATTGCCAGGAATGGGACATCATCGAAGTAGGAACCTGCCATTAGCGGACATATCGAAAAACTCGACCCACAAAGTGTAGCGCTGATACCATACCCGTATTCCAGGCGCCACAATGTGCTGTTTTCCCACATCGAAGAGGGCGTGGCGAAAGTTCTCCGGGTGGAGCCGGTGCCCTTGACCATCGTGACGGAACTGCGACGCCGCATCGGCAAGCCGCTGGATTTTGCCGATATCAGCAAGACTGAATTCGAGGAGATCATCCGCGTCGCCTACGACAAGGGCGACAGCCAGGCTACCCGTATCGCCGAGGATCTGGAAGAAGATGTGGATCTGGATCAACTCGCTGAGGAGGTACAGGAAACCACGGACCTGCTGGAGCAGGACGACGATGCGCCGATCAAGAAATTCATAAACGTTCTGCTGGGGCAGGCAATTCGGGAGAAAGCCTCGGATATTCATTTCGAAGCATTCGAAACCAGTTCGGTGGTGCGCTTCAGAATAGATGGCGTACTGAAGGACGTCGCTACGCCACGCCGCGAGCTGCATGCAGCCATCATATCGCGACTCAAGATCATGGCCGATCTGGATATAGCGGAAAAACGCAAACCCCAGGACGGACGCTTT
>JALXFQ010000248.1 GCA_027067235.1 Gammaproteobacteria bacterium | reverse complement strand
ATGAAAAAGTGGAGAAGTCTTAATCCCCTTTTTATCGGGTCTCGGTTTCATCTGCTGGCTTTGTTTTCTGCTTTGGGTTCAATGTGTTGCATTGGCCTTTGGGTGTTTCCCCCCTGTGGTCGCCAGTTATCTCCTCAGGATCGCCGAGTACGACGGTTTCGTTCGCTCCGGCGCGCAGGACTGCCTGGGCGATGATGTCGTGTCCGGTCTCTACCGCATTCGGGGTTTCTGGTACGGGATATATTCGGATGTCGTCCTCCCTGTGGTTTATTTCGGAGCCGAGGGCGTCCAGTAATCTGTCCAGTTCCTGGTCGTCCGCGTGCAGATAGTATACCGAATATTGCACCATGACGGCGAATTTGCTGACTATGCGGTGGACGCGGTTCAGCCGCGCAGGGTCGGCGATGTCGTAGCATGCCATCCAGTTTGTGGCGCGGTTTCTGGTCATTTTGCCGAATCGCCTGTGGTTTCCGGATTGGCTGCCAGGTCTGCAACCAGCGGTTGTATGTTTTCGCGGAAATAGTCTTCACCCACCATTTGGGCGATAGCCTGTCTTGCGAGTTCGAGGTGGGCGTATATCTCGCGCCTGAGTTTCGGGTTTTCGCCTACCTGCTCCGAGCTGCATTGGAGTCGCCAGGCGGAAAGCAGGATGACAACCGCGGGGTCGCCCTGGGTTTCTATCCAGCTTTGCGCGCGCTTCATGCCAGATCTACCAGCCAGGTGTGCAGGCGGTTGACGATGTCGAGACTGATTTTGTTCGCGCGCGGTCGCAGTTGTTCGGTTTTTCGTATGATGGCTTTTTCTGTCAGCGGGCGCTGGAGCCCGCCTTTGCGCTGAATGGCCCGCAGCCAGCCCAAGCGCGCTGTTTCCATGCGCAGGGCCAGGATTTTTCCCAGATCCTGCGCCAGATCGGGATTCCCCACGAGCCACTTTTCGTTTCGCGCGTCCAGTCCCAGCTCGACCAGGGTTTGCGACATCCATGCCAGTGTTTGCCGCCGGTACAGTCTCCGGGTTTGTTCAGCGGCGTTTTTACCCACGCATTCCGTGGCTTGCTGGCCTAGCCAGGCGCGCAGCCGCGCAGGTTTCATGGCCAGTATTTCGGGCGCGTGAACGCGTCTGGCCACGATACGGCAATAGCGGCGTTCGAGGGAGTTCAGGAAGATGCTGTATCGTTCGCGCCAGTCGGGGCGTGATACGGCATCTGTCAGGCGTTGACGCAGGTCGGTGCGCCTGCCGCCCTGCCCGATCATTCGCGCGATTACGGCGCTGTTTTCGTCGTGCATGACGATGGTGATGCCACGCCCGGCGCAGGCCAGTATGGCTGGCGTGTCCAGCAGGGTCTTGTGGGATACGACAAGCCGGGATATGCGGGACAGTGGCAGCCAGTGGTCTGTCTGGCCGGGGATTTCCACGGTCAATGCATTGCCGGTGAGGGTCACGCGCGCGGTTTCTTCTGGCTGGATGTAAACAGGACGCGGTTCAGTCATGGGCTGCTTGCTCTAACAGTTTTCTGACCAGGCTCTGAAGAAATAGCCTGAGCCAGCGGCGCGCGGGTCGCGCCATCACTTCATAATGACCAAAAAAGACGCTACGGCCTTTTTTGCCCAGCCAGTATCCGCCGTCGCGTTGGTCAAAATCGGCGGCTGTCAGTTTGCGTTTGGCGAACAGTCGCCAGACCAGCGCGTCATGGCGCGGGCGCAGCGGTTCGATGAGGTCGGCGGCCAGCGATTGCCTGCCCCAGGCGGGTTCGTGCAGATAACCCAGGGCGGGGTCGAGGCCAGCAGCGTGTATGGCGCTGACGGCTTCGCCATAGAGCAAGGTATATCCCAGCGACAGCGCGGCATTGACCGGGTCTGGCGGCGGGCGCCGCTTGCGTCCGGTAAAATTCAGCGAGGGCGGAAGTAACAGTCCCCAGGCGGCAAAGTAGGCCGCCGCGGCCGCGCCTTCCAGGCCGCGCAGGGTGGCGACCGGCAGGGATGGCGCTTGCAGCCGGGCGCGCAGCGTAGCCAGTTCGCCTGTGGCTTTTTTCAGCGCGCGACGTTTGTCGGGTCGCCTGGCGAGGGCCTTGTGCAGCAGGCGTTGTTGCGCCGCGAGTTTACGCGCCAGCAGGCATCGGGCCATGTCGCGGCTGGTCTGTTCGCTGGCGCAGGCGCGGTATTGGGCCAGACGCCGGACGCCGTCATTTTTCAGCGGGCCGAGTATCATGGCGCGGTGGCGATGCTGACGACCACTGAGTAGCGCAACGCTGATGCCCGCCGCCGCCAGCGCGCCGAGGGCGCTGGTTTCGACATGGGTGTTGCCAATAATGACCATGCGCTGGATGAAGTTGAACGGGATGCGTTGCGCGAGCCGGTCGTTCTGGCGTATTTCGATGGTTTGGCGACTGACGCTTATGCTGGCGTTGCGGCGGTCGATATAGAGTGTGGTCATGGGCGTTATCCGATGTAGAAATAACGGGGTTGTCTGGGTTGGCGACCCAGCCCGAGAACCCGCGTCGGGCGCCGTCGACTGAGGCGAACCAGCAGAAAGCGGTCTTCCCGCGGCTCGATGAGATCGTCCATACGCTGAATCAGTTGGCGTTTCTCCGAGATGGTAAGAAAGCACTCGAAAACGGATTTTTGCCCGCCGGTGGCGTAGTCTCGCAGGATATGCAGCCCCTCGCGCAGACGGTCTAGTTCTGCTATGTCGTAGGCGGCCAGGTAGAGTATGCGTTGTTCCATGGCGGTAATGTGCCATGAAAAAAGCCGTCAGGCTGATGCGGCAAGCTTGCGGTGGGGAAACGTTGACTCGCGCGCTGAATCAGGTAGCCACGCGGAATCTGTAACAGACCAGGCATTGCAATGCCGTCAACAGGCCGGATGTATAACTGCTTCGCCCTGTCATCCCCGTATTTCTGGATTTCTGATCCATAAATGCAAGGTTCATTGCCATTGGCTGCCGGATTTTACCGGGCGTCGATAAATTGCCGCAGGTGGCTTTTCAGGTTTTGCAGTTGTTGACCGCTGCAGATGCTGATGCCCAGGTCAGCCGCGCGGGCGCGGTCATACCCGGAGATGTCGCGAAAGCTGACCAGCATGGCGCGGGCCTGGAGTCCACCCATGAGATCGGCCAGGGTGTCAAGTTTGTAAAGGGCTTCAGCGCCGGGGGCGTCTTCGCCCTCTCCCCTGAACTGGCGGGTTTTGCATTCGATGATGTGGAGTCGGTTATTGCGCAGAAAAACCACGTCCAGTTCGTTGGGTATGGATTTATTCTCCTGGCGGCGACTGACGCGCACGCCGCGGGCAACGTCCTGGATATGCTGGTCTTGTTTGCGTAGCTGGCGCACGGCGTCAAAAACGGTGTACTCCAGCCAGCCGCCGTTGGCAAAAAAACGGGCGTCCTCGTTGCTGAAACGCAGGTCGGCTTCGGTGTCTTCGAGCAGGTCGTGGCTCTGGAAAAGTTCAATCAGGTCGCTGGCCTTGCGCCGCTGCCCCTGTTCCAGCGGCGTGGACAGCGTTTTTTCCGCCTTGCTGGCGAGGTAGTTGAGCGTGCCCAGTTGTCTATGATACGTGTCAATACAGCGGATGATTTCTTCACCGGTTTGCAACAGCGACGGGTTGACCACGTTACGTCCGGGCTGGTTGCGCACTTCAACGCCGTGGGCTTGCAGGAAGGGTTCGATCCTGATGCGATCGGCCAGCTCCACAGGCGGGATTTCCGAGCCGCCGGGGCTGTATATCCATACCAGACGATCCTTTTCCGGGTGGACGTAGAAAATGGGCAGTTCATAGGCGCGGCAGGCTTCATAAGCGCCTATGCTCATGGGTTTGGCCCCGCCTGTCACATTCAGCCCTATCTGTTTGTCGGGAATCTGTGCTTTTTCGCGTTCCAGCAGTTGCAGCAGCCGGGTTTTCGCATGCTCTACATCCCAGGGATCGGCTATGGGCCATTGCTCCACGTGTACGCCGCGAACCTTCAGAACAACCGCCATGTCGTCGGCGCGCTGTTGCATGGCGCGACTGACCACCTGTATCACGCGCGACGGACGAAGACCGGGGTCCAGCGCGGGTATCAGGTTGGGTAGCGGCTGGTCGGATATGAGGCAAATATGGGTTTTGAGTTTCATCTGTCGTTATTTGCCCGTTTAACCGGAGAATGTCAAAGAGCCGTCATCAAGGCGCTTTGGTGATACAGCGGATTTTTGCGCTGCGCATGACAGGTTGCTTGAGGGCGGGATCGAAGTCGCTGCTCACGTAAAGGGTGTCGCAATGGGCTTCCTGCGCGGCCATGAATGCGCCGATGCTCATGGGCGTTTTGCCGCCGGTCACATCGACGGCGATGCGACCATGCCCCTTGTCGCGCAGACGCTGAATCAGCCGTGCAGCCTCTTCCCTGGCCTGGGCTGGATCATCCGGATCGTCTACCTGTTTGGGCACCAGCGCATCAATACCGGCCGAGCGCGCATGATCAACCAGCTTTCGCGCGGCATCCCCTGATTGTTCCGTGGCGAGAAATGCCACGGCGCGGGGCTTCTTCGCCTCCATCACCCATTGCGGGATTTCCGCTTTGCTGACAGTAAACAACAAGGCGTCCCAGCGTTCCTCATCGTCAGCCTCACGGCCGGAAACGGGAAAACGGTTGAAACTGAACCAGCGGCGGATGCGGTCGCGCTGCAACCACGCAATAACGCCACCAAGTATGCCCACAATCAGCGCAATATCACCAAACAGGATGCCGAATTGATCGAGCCAGAGCCAGGTGGACTCGGCCAGGCCGAAGAGTTGGTTGTTATCACCGATGAATGTCATCTTTTTTCCGACCTATTCCACTCTTTCCAGTAAAGAGAGTTCCCAATCCAAATCTGACAAGGTCGCCTTGTCCAGAACGGCCCCTTCCGGCAGGCGTGTTTTTACCCGCAAGACCAGAGCCGTTTCTCCAGGCGCAATATTGACACGTCTCCTGCTGGCATCGACTTTTTGCCGAAGTATTTCCTGTAGCAGTTCCGCAGCCCCCGGATGACCCACCGCGGAAACAAAACCACTGGCGGCAATTTTTCTGGCCTGACCGGGATCCAGAGGACCAGAATAACGCCATAGACCGTAGTCAGTCAGCACCGGGCTGTTGAGCAAATAGAGCGTCATTTTTCTGGAGCCAGCGCCAGGATTTGCTGGACAATTTTTTTCGGGCGTTCCTTAAACATGGGCTTGTTCTTTTTGCCTTTTACTGCGTCTGGGTTTTTCACGATACCCTTCCAGCGTCGATCCAGTTCCTGCTTGAGTATATCAACCGCATCTGAAGACAGATTTGCCCTCTCACCGAGAAAAATTTCGATTGCTGTAAGAAAGCTGCCGTTATCCTTCCATTCTCCACAGGCTTTTTGCCGTTCAAGCCACGCCGCATCCTCCGGCAACGACGCTGTTAACTGTTCAAGCTCTTTGGCTTTGCGCGCTTCCTCCCGCCTGCGCGCCAGTCGTTGTTTTTCCTCATCAAGCGTTTGATCGTCCAAATGCATTGCGCCGTAGCCAACAGCTGTTTTGGCGCCGAAACCAAGCCAGTCGAAAGCATGTTCAAACGCTTTCTCCATCAGCGCTTTCCATTGGTCGTCCTCCGTTAGTTCGGGCGCAATACGTTTCAACCTGGCATGATCACAGGTAATGACGAACTGGAAGCCTGAGCCGGGTGGGACTGTAAGAAAAGGTATCGGTACGGGGTCGCCGGAATCATGAGGCGCCTGGCCATCCTGATAATAGTGTTTTTGATGCGGCGTCATGATTTCTACCGAGAGCCTGCCACCACTGATCTCTGGAATCACATCCCAGAAAGCAAGTACGCCACGGAAATGCTCATTCCCGCCATCTTTGCTTTCTAACCCAAATAGAACATCGGCCATGCTGAGCGGCTGCAATTTGCCATTTTTCACTTTATAGCGCTGTTCCGTATCCCAGCCGGATTCAATATCCCATTCACCGGAAGAGAGCTCACGCACCGCCTGCCGCAGTACCCCTTTCACACCGCTGCCGGGAAGATACGGCAGGCCATAAGGCCAGAGAAAAGAGAAACCATTTTCCAAAGGGTGTTCGTTGCCCAGACCTGTGGTAAATGGCGCAGTGGATTTTGCGGGGAGTATTAACACATCATCGGCGGCATCACTCAGCGCCATGGCCTGCTGCCTGTCCTGAAGCGATTGAATCAGATTTCTGTCCTTGGACCCCAATTTACAAATCTGATGCCAATCCAGGTTCTTGTTCTTTTTCCAGTCAGGAAGCCAGACAGGCAGATACATTCCAAACCGCATGCCAGGCGACGCATCTGCAAAGTTGCCTCCCAGATATTTCGGTGCTGCAACAATAGACATCAGTTGCTTCCTCCATTTCTGGCGGCAGCCATCTGACGCAACCAGCGCAACCAGGCGAAGGCTTCTGTGGTTACTTGCTGGTAGCGGCGACTGTCGACCTGCATCATTTCCTCCATAAAGGCTTCAAACCGCGCTGGCGTTTGAAGTTGATGGTGCAGCCAGTCGAGCAAATGGTTCATCAACACCTGATGGCGGCCCCCTTTCTGATTGAGAAAAGCCATCACCTGCATCAGCCCCGAGTTCATGATCAGCGCCGGCAGGCCCTTCGCGTCGTTCATGTAGTCACTGCCGTGGGCAGCGATGCCTTCGGCGGCCTTTTCCCAGGCATGTTGGGCGCGTTGCTGTTCCAGTGTTGCCATTACATACCTCCTACCATTTTCGCCATGACCAGGCCGCGCCCGGTGGTGGCGTCACCACCGAGTTGCAGCAGCTTGCCGTCGATGACGTTATTGATCTTGCCCATGACGCCGGCGGCATCGTCTTTGTCGTTTTCATTTTTGGTGCGGGTCTGGCTGGCCATGACCGGCGCCACCAGCAGGGATTCCGGCGGCAGATTTTCGGTGTAGAACAGTCCGCCTTTTTCGGCGGTGCCCGTGTCGGGGTTGATGCGCACATGGGGTTCGACCAGCGTCGCGTTTTCCACGAAGTAGGTGAAATCGGTGTCGGAGAGGATGACCAGATCTTGCTTGAGCTTGTCGCGGAAGTAGTCGTAGCCCCCGTCGCCGGGCAGGGCTTTTTTGGCCAGGTCTTCGGCGATTGGCTTCGACGTTTCGTCTTTGACTGGCACGTATTCGAAGGCTTCCAGGTAAAGTTTTCCCTGTTGCAACAGGGCATCGTTGTGCAGCAGGCAACGGCCTTCCGATGGCTCGGGAATGGACCATTCCTTTGCCTTGTCGGCCATTTTCAGCAACCGCTGTACCCGAGCCAGCGCCGTGGGGCAGGTGGCGTACACATAGCCCCCCTTGAGGCTGCGCACCGGAAAGGCGACGAGCTGGGCGTCACCAAAGCTGACGGCGCCGGCGTGCAGGTTGTCACTGCCCGACTCGGGGCCGAACAGGCTGTCGATCAGCCCGGCATCGCCGCCGATGGCCTCGAAGCCATGGCGGATGGCCCCCTTGATGCCCGAGCCGGCAAAGCTGGGGTGGTTGGTATGCCGCTCCCGCTGGATGGGGTTGTCGATAATGCCCGTCGCCGTACCCGCGCCCATGTGGACGGGGCTCACGGCGTAGAGGAAAAGGGCTGCTTTCTTTTCAAACATGGTCTAGTATTCCTTTAGTTGGTCAAGTTAGGAGGCAATGCCATGAAAACGGTCAATGTGCACGAAGCCAAGGCGCATCTGTCGGAGTATCTCGCCGCCGTCGAGCGGGGCGAGGAGATCATCATCGCCCGGCGCAACAAGCCGGTGGCGCGGCTGGTGGCGGTGAAGCCGGAGCCGCCGAAAAAACGCCGGCCTTTTGGCCTGGCCAAGGGCAAGGTCTGGATTTCGGAGGACTTCAACGAGCCGTTGGACGATGAACTGCTAGGTCTCTTCACAGGCGAGAAGATGCTTCCCAGCGACCCTCTCAGTCCCGACTGGAAGCCGGAGGAGAAATGAGTATGCTGCTGGATACTTGCACCTTCATTTACCTGATCTCCAACTACGAGCGTATTCCGCCGCCGACACTGGCGCGGATAGAGAGCGAGGCGCTCGCCGTCAGTACCATCTGTCTCTGGGAAATGCTGATCAAGCAGGGCAAGGGACGTTTGCGCATCAATACCGGTGGCGCAACGCTCGCTGAGTTCTGGAGGGAGCAGTGCGCAGCACTGGAACTGACGGTTCTCCCGATCGAAACGGCAGATGTCGCGCGCCTCGAACAGTTGCCGGGTCTGCACAAAGACCCCTTTGACCGCCTGCTTATCTGCCAGGCCATTGAGCACAGCCTGACCATTGTCACGCCAGACGCCCACATCCGCCGCTACCCGGTCAAGACCGTCTGGGATTGATCGCATCATCACCACACCCCCCAATTAAATCGGTTGAAACCTTCTGCCCGTCGCTGCGCATCATAGCCGCTTTCCGGCCACAGGCCTTGTGCCGCAAGCTTGCCAAGAGTCTCCGGTGTTGCCTCCAGACCTTCCACCCAGTACACACTACCGGTGGGCGCGGCACGCTGTGCAGGTTTGGGCTGCCAGAGAGCAAGGTCCCAGCCGGAAACCACTTCAGCGCGGGAGACTGCAGCGGCCACCACTCTGCCGCTGACACCCGACAGTTCAAAGCGACCATCTTCAGCCATGCCCGGCAACCGCCAGCCTTCAGGAAAGAGGCCAGGACTGGTGAGCACAATGCGGCAACGCGCGTTTTCTACAAGCTTCGACAGATCAACCCCCGCCGGTGCAAAATCCACCGCCTGCATCTGCGCTCCCCGGCCATCACCACCAAAACGCAGCATGGCCTCATCGGGAAGACTGGCGCCCACGGTAGCCACTATAAAACCCACCTTCTTGCAAAAGGCGATGGATTGCACAGTGAACAATTTGCCATCATCCGCACGACCACGCTCCGCTTCGAGGCCGACACCAACCCGCTCATCCAGTTGCCAAAGATCACCGCTGGCAATCAGTGATTCGACCGCCGGCAGCCTGCCCGCGAGATAGTCGGCGTAACCCTGCTGATCCAGCCAGTAACCGCTGGCCGGCTTGGCTCGCTCGGCTTGTGTGAGTATCGGCAACCGCGGTAGCGGAAACGAAGAATGGATGCCCTCCGCCACGGCCTGCGGCTTGAGGCGGGTAATGCCCACTTCTTCATCCGCTTTCCGACTTGCAATCAGATCGACGGGCAGGGGCCAGATGCGCTCTATCCTGCCGTCCACCCGCCGCGCCAGGCCGAAGTCCGTGACCCGGAACGGTCCGGGTTGCGCTGGTGTGCCGACGGCGGGATGCGCTTCCTCGCCACGCGCAAAACGCTGGAAGTCGATGCCGTCGCGGGCCAGCAGGTTGGCGCGAATGGCCCCAGCGGCCGCCGACGGCCAGGGCGGGATCTGTGACTCGCCGTAGCTGCCGGGATCGCCGAACAGCTTGTTGCCGCGCAGAAAGAGAACGTCCACAGGTTCGATGAAATGCCAGCTCATGCCGCTGCTCCTTCGGTCGTGTGGTTTCGGGAAGGTGTCTCCGCCGGAGTGGTGCGGGTCTCGCGGGCGAGGAATTCAGCCACGGAGAGCAGGTTTTCCAGCCAGTCGAGACCGTCTTTGCCCGCCGTTTGTTTCTCAGCCGCCAGTCTGGCCAGATGCTGCGCAATTTCCCTGATCTTGCGCTTGGTTTCCTTATCCGGGGATTCCGTTTGCTGCTCCAGCTGGAACGCCAGCAATTCGGCCAACATGGCGCCATCGCCTTCGGGTGGCGGAAGATCCTTGAGCCAGCGCTGGGTGTTGTACACCGCGCGGCGCGAGACCGCCGGATCACGCAGAAAGGTCACCAGCCGTTGCAGCAGGTCGGCCTGGTCCCAGCCGAGCGTGAGCCGCAGCGCGCCGCCGGAGCGCTTGAGAATGCGGATGTGGAAGGCGTTGCGTCCGCCCTCCTTGGCGGCCTTCTCCGCCGCGCGTACTTCGCGCAGCACGCGCGCCAGCGGTGTCTGATGATGGGCCACCACCAGCCCGGCGCTGGCCGTGGCGTTGGCGCCCATCATGCGGAACAGGCGATCGCCGTGCCGCTCTGTCAGCCAGGCATAGCCCTTTTCCAATCGGAGCCGCCGGCGCGCGTCGTCGTTTTCATCTCGTGGCGCATAGTGCGAGGCGCCCGACCAGGCGTCGCGCAGCCGCGCCGCCGCCGGCAGCAGATCGGCCACCGGCAGCATGGCCAGCACATCGTCACCGCCGGCGTAGATGAGCCGGCCCAGGTACTCGCGCTGGACGATGTGCGGCACCACATGCAGGGCAAAATCGTTGAGCGCGCCGGAGATGGTCATGTGCCGGCCAGGGGAGACGGCGCGTTTCTGTTGGCCATAGCCTTGCAGCTTTTTGTGCTGATGGGCCTTTTCGTCGAAGGCGTCGCGAACCTTGGGATGGAAGCTGTCGCGGTAGGTGACGGCCTGCCCGCCTTCGCCGGATAGAATGGCTCCCATGCGGTCGCCGTCCATCATGATGAGGCCGTAATAGGTCTCCAGCCTGTCATTGCCTTTACCGGCCCGCTTGAGCGTGCCGCGAACGGTGCAGCGCAGCTTTTCGGCCTCATCGGCATCCTCCAGCTCGCCGGCGCGCTCCATCAGGGCCACCAGCCGACTGGCGTCCTCGATGGCTGCCCGCTGTTCTCTATGGCGCTCCAGCAGGCGTTGGGGCAGGGCGACACGCTCCTTGCCGTACTGTGCGGCGGTTTTCGCGAAGTCTTCACTCGTCAGTCCACCGTGTTCCAGCCACCGATCGAGCTGGTGGGCCAAGGCCATGGTGTGGGTGGAGACGACAAAACGGCCAATGGATTTGCCCAGCGCCTCGCCCACCTCCTCGGCGAACAGTGATGGCCACAGCCGCTTGATGGCCGGCAACGCACCCAGGTGCTCGCCTTTCTTGGCCCAGGCGGGGCGCCTGGCGGCGACTTTGGCCCAGAGCGTGTCGCCTTGCTGGCGGTAGGATTTCTCCAGTTGCGCCGGGTCGGTGGTCAGCCATTCCGTCTCGCCGGTCAGAGAACAGCGCCAGCCCTTTTCCTCCGTCTGCTCGAAGGCGCGCACCGACTTGGCGGCGGCCAGCACCCGCTCGGCCAGGTCGTAGATGGCCGGGTACAGCACGCCCGGGTTGGGCCGGAAAAAGGTGGTGCCGTCGCCCCAGTCGATCTGATGGCTCAACACCTGCCAAGCCTCGGAGGCGAGAAAACCGCCCGGCGTCTTGCCGAAGAAGGGCTCCATTGCGGCGGACAGCTCGGGCTGCGCCTCCGTGGCCTTTTCGCCATCACGGTGGATCAGCGAGAAAGGCACGCTGGCCCAGTGGACTTCCGGGAAGCCGCGAAGCTGGCGGCGCATCTGCCCGTAGCAGTAGAGATCATCAAGCTGTTCTTCACCGGCGGTCTCCAGGAGGCGATCGACGACGGTCTTGCCCAGCCCTTGCAGCCATTCCCGCGCCGACCGTTCGCAAGCCTCGGCCAGTTCCCGTGCCTGCGAAACCGGCGCCAGCGCCACAAAGCGGTTGGGCAGCGCGGCGGCAAACAGGGGATTGGCATCCGTGCCGCCCCGTTTCCAGGGCGCGTTCTCGAACAGATCGTCCGGCAGGCCGCATTCATCCCGCAACCACAGGTCTACCTGCGGCACGCCGCGCAGGCGCGGGAACAGAATGGCGTCTGGTCCCAGCGCCTCGGCCACCGGTTTCATCGTCTCCCAGGCCAGCCGGGAAAGCAGATGGGAGCCGGCCCACAGGTCGGAGGTGGAGCGTGCACTGGCAATGAAGGGCTGCACCGGCCCGATGGCGAGCGCCAGCAGCGCCACCTCGCCTTCCGGGTCGGCGGCAAAGGCACCGGCAAAGGCCGACGTCAGATCGAGGTGCTCCCAGATGGAGTGATCCGGCACCCGCGAATCGGCGGGCAGTTGTTCCCACAAACCGCCGAGCGTGTTGTTGTCTTCGTCCTCGTTCAACTCCGGCCCGAAACGCCAGAAGGCGAGCAGGCTCTTGCGCAGGTCCCTGCCCACTGCTTCCGCCAGGGTGGAAAAATGGTCGAAGCTGCGCGCCTTGATGGCCTCGAGGTCGGTGTCCATCAGGCTGTCCAGAGGGAGTTCCTCGCCGCTCACCGGGTGGATCAACACCGGGGCCTTGCTCCAGATCACCTGCGCCCACTGATCCTTCGGCCATTGCGGCCGGTCCGCCGCCGAGGCCCACCAGTCGGCCCGCTTGACCGCCTTTTCGTCCGCCCCGTCCAGCGTAAACCCGGCCTTGAGGTACTTCACCGTGCCGCCCTCGTGGCCGGCGCGGTCGCGGAACAACACCAGCGCCTTCTCGCCCGGATCGTGCAGGCGGGCGGCGAGTTTGCTTTGCCAGAGTTTGTGTTTGCTCATTTGGGGCTCCGTTGAATTGTGTTGTTTCCGTCGAGAAATTGGTGGATCTGGCTCCAGACCTTTTGCAGCGCGTTTTCGTTCGGTGAAAAATGGTTCGGCGGTTTGCAGGGCATGTGGAAAATCACGCCATACAGCCCCCCATTGTCAGCACGGCGAACCTTGAAGCGCAGGCTGTTGGGCAATCGGGCGTCTCGGCCCCAGGGTCTCACCGAATGGTTGGTCACGGGATAACTCAGCCAATGACGCGGCTCGGGCCGAGGTGCATTGTTTCCGCTGCGAAACCTGAATGAAATCCGCAATTCGATCTTGAGCTGGGCCAGCGCTTTCATCAGCTCGGACCAGTTGGAGAACTCTTTCGTCCGCCAGATCAGCGGCCCGCTTTCATCTCGCCCGATGGCGTGCGCCCATTCCAGCCTCAGGCAATCTCGCCAGTCGCGTAATGGAAGTGATTCCAGTTCCGGCAAAGCATCGCCAAGCAATTCCAAAGACCCCCACCCATTGCGAGCGCGACCACCCAGGGCGCCAAAGGCCGAGGCAAGCGCCAACGCCCTGTCCAGCAGCGCCTGTTCGGCGCCCGGATAGGCCAGCCTCAGATCGTTTTCTTCACCGGCCTGAATGGCGGCATTGGCCTTCAACCGTGTTCCTTTTGTATTTTTGTCGTAAGTCAGCGGGCCGTAGCCAAGATAGAGATCGGAACCTACCGGCATTCCTTTCTTGCCCACTTCCGGGTGAAATACTTTGAGACCCTTACCCCAATTTTTTTCTTTGCCCAAATCCCAACGCCCCAGCCGCATCCGCACCTGGCTTTGTCGGCTGTCACCGTCATCAGCAGCCACGCCGAACAATCGGCCTTCCGCGCGCCGCATTTCATCGAGATGGACATTGAAGCCACGTGCTTCGGCCCATGCCACCCGCCACCATTCCCGCAACAAGTGCTTGAACGGTGGTGTGCGCCACTGCCCGTTCTGCTCGGCGTTGCCGAGAAAGGCGGGCGTATTAAAACGGATAGGGAATTTTCTGTGGATCATTGTCTTGTTTCCGTGGTTGTCCAAAACCATCATTGTGACGGTGTATTCTGCTTCATGGGTTATTACTTGTCGGTGTCGGCAAGCTTGCCGAACCGCACTGCCCTGGCAGGGAGGTCAAGGCAGTAACGCCGTGGGCGCGTACCACCATCGTCGATGAGATAGGGGCGTGCGACAGCAGAACCGAGTGTTCCGCGCAGGCGCTTGTGCAACTTGCTCTTGGTATAAGAGAAATAATCACCATCCATGCCGTCTTTCAAAGCTGTTTCTGTACGGTCAATGTCATCCAGTTGACCATCACGTAAATCACGATAGCTCGCTAGAAAACGCGCGGCCCATTTCAGATCTGGGGCATCCTTCGGAGGAGCCGAAAGTGGTGGTCTGCCATTTAACAAACGTTCGGCAAACAGGCTATACAACGCCAGCTCTTTGGGCGGTAGGACAATGCGCTGATCAGCAGCCTGGATGCACAGAGCTTTACGATCGATAATGAGTTCAGGTGGCCGCAAGGCTTTTTGAGCAGCGGCGACGGTGTCGGAAAAGCGCGCCGTACCCTGTAATAGTCGTCCATCCATTCCTTCCCGTAAACGTACAAAAGGAATGTCAGCCAGACTGACTCGGGCGTTTTTTGTGTCCTCAAGTTTATTGCCCCGTATGGTGATCACTTTGGAATACGGGGTTGGATAAAAAAAGTCCCAGCTTGATTCGAAAGGCTCACTTACCAGCACATGGGACAAACTGTCCTGCGGCCTGCCAAAAAGGGAAAGCGCGTAACCAAGGTAGAACCCCATGGTTTTACGTCCACCGGCAATGGATGCATGAACAGCGCTGTCGTTATCGGCAGTCAATTCGCGCACGGTTTCAGTGATGAGATCCGCCAGGCGCTCGTTATCTTCCGGAGTGGCGATATCCGCAAGTGGTTGACCATCGCTGCGTTCAACGCAATGGATGTATTTTTTGCCAAAAGCGATAGTTGGCAAATCATAATCCTTACACAGCCGGGGGAGCCAGCCGGGGTCGCCCGAGAGCAATGCCAGCTCTGCGCGCTGTTTGCCCTCGGCAGTGGTAATCAAATGAATTTCCGTTGGAATCCAGGGTGTATCGCTGTTTACAGCAAGCGCATACAGCGTTTCCGTAACCACTTGTGGTGACAATCCGGTTACCGCCAGTAATATGCGCCGTGGTTTCACGCCATTGTTACCCGATAACGTCCCAGCCCCATGCTGGTGGCTTTGCCGAGATGCAGCCATTGGCCATACCAGACAAGCGGCCACCACTGCGCCAGACGTTCACCTTCCATGCGCCATTTCCCGACCAGGCCACCCATGTTCATGGCGGTTTTCTGGCGTGAGGAGTAACGTTTCCAGTCTTGCCAGCGAATAGCTTTTTCAAGCATGGGCATTTGGTCAGGTTTTTCTTTGGGCAAGGGAATACTGACACCGCCGCTGTAATATCGCTGGACATCATCGGCTCTGTGCCACAATTGGCGCAGGAAATGGGCGCTTTCAAATTCCGCCGGGCCAACGAGTTTGCCTCGCTGTTTTATCCGCAGAGGTGTTTCCAGGGAAACAACGATTGAATCTGGAGCGAGCGGCGCTGGTGAAATTCGGGTTTTGCCGGATATGAGTTTGCCCTCTTCCGGCAGCCAGATCGCTTGCCACTGTTCACTGCCCAGAAGGCTTTCGCTTTTCACATCAGCAAGTTCAAACCTTGTGTTTTCCCTGCCGACGCCAAGTTGGCCAGCCAGCGTCATGCCATAAACGATATAAGGCAAGGCATCATGCGCGCTTTCAAAAAGGGTGATTACAAACCCAATATTCTCTTGAGGGTCATCAGGCGTTGGCTGTACTTCAATGACGAATGGATGGGGGCGCATGTTGCCACGGGTTTGGCCTGTTTGCCGCACGCGGGTTTCGAATACCCGGTTATAGACGCAACTATCGACCAAAAGACAACCTTCACAGGTTTTTTCTTTCGTTACGCAGGCTGCCTTGCGCAGCCCATGCCCCAACAACCCGCGCCACATGGAGCCGGTGTATGGCGATAAGCGGACAGGCCGCTCGGTTACGAAGGTGAACTGGTAGCGGTACAAGGCCGGCAGGCCGGTTTGTTTTTTCTCCATGCGCCCTTTCTGAATTTTGTTTCCCGGCGAGTACACCATAAAGCCGACGATCCGGTGCCTGCGGCAAGCTTGCGAGGCGGGAAACTATGGTTGTATCGGCTGGTGAGTAGCTTTGTCGTAAAAACGGCCGATACGATACCATAAAAAGAATGATTTTCCCTCATTAAATATAGGCATCAGACATGCTAACTGGAGGAGGCAGGGAGGCGGATCGCGGACAGGTAGCGGCCTGCCTGCTCCGAGCACACCGCACACAAAAAACCCGCAGGCGCGGGCTTTGTTGTGTCTGGCGGAGAGGCAGGGATTCGAACCCTGGGACGGGGTAAACCGTCGCCGGTTTTCAAGACCGGTGCTTTCGACCACTCAGCCACCTCTCCGTTAAACTATTACATTGTTTCCCTTATACGCTCCTGCGAAGCATTGGGGACGCACCGGTAGCCTGGTGCTTTACTCGGGCTGTCCCTGCCCTCGCCCCTGCGGGGTCGCGCCAGGCGCGTTCAAATCCGTTCCGGACGGATTTGTCGACCAGCCGGCGGCCCTGGCTGGCGACTGTCTTTTCCGGCTCGGCCTGAGCCCGGATTGTCAGCGCCGCGTAGGATACCTACTGCGGCAAAGAAAAACCATATTTGGAAGGCGAATTTCTGGCCGAGTCAAAAACCCGAAGCAGCCTGCTGGGTGTGGGGATAGAGTCCGTCGCGCAGTTTTCGCGGATTGATATTGACCAGCTGGTTGGCAATATCGCTACCTACCAGGCTGGCGACAACGGCAGCGCCCTTGCGCAGGTTGGGCGGGCGGTATTTCATGTTGTGGCAATCGGTTGCCAGCAGTGTCACTATGTTGAACTTCAGGTAGATGACGGCAGTTTCGAATGCGGCGCGGCCAAACTGGCCGGTCAGGCTGCCAGCAGTCAGTTGCAGCATGCAGCCCTGCTCGAGAAACGGGCGAATTTTCTCCGGTTTGTTTTGCAGTTCAAGGTTCCTTTCCGGATGGGCCAGCATGGAAATGATGCCGCGGTCATAGAGCCAGCGTACGATGTTGAGGGCGCCGACGGGAATACGGTTGGCCGGGAATTCCAGCAGCATCACGTCCATGCCCTTCCACGCGCCAAGAAAAGGTATGTCCTGATTTTTCACCAGATCCCTGACAGCATCGTCCAGCCTGACTTCCGCGGCAAAATCCAGTT
>JALXFQ010000247.1 GCA_027067235.1 Gammaproteobacteria bacterium | reverse complement strand
ACCACTGCCAGAACTCCGGCGTGCCGATCCAGTAGAAGTGGTGGCCGGTGCCGATGATGCCGGTAATCAGGGTCATGGCAATGATGATATACAGCCATTTTTCGATGGTTTCCCGATCCACGCCGGTGGTCTTGATCAGCACGAACGCCAGAATGGAGGCGAGAATCAGTTCCCACACACCTTCAACCCACAGGTGTACGACCCACCACCAGTAGTATTTGTCCTTGACGATATCGTCGGGCACATAGAAGGAGAACAGGAAGAAAACCGCCAGACCGGTAAGACCGGTAAGCAGCACCAGATTGATCACCGTCTTGCGGCCGGACAGTATGGTCATGCCGATATTGAACAGAAACGCCAGCGCGACTACGACGATACCCAGCTTGGTAATGGTTGGCTGCTCGAGGAACTCCCGGCCCATGGTCGGGAATACCCTGTTCATGGTCAGCGCCGCCAGATCCGAGTAGGACAGCAGCAGATAGCCCAGCACGGTCAGCGCGCCGGCCACCAGGAAAATCCAGAACATGAGTTTGGCCAGCCAGGGCGCCACCAGTTCCCGCTCCGCCTCTTCCGGCACCAGATAGTAGGCTGCCCCCATGAAGCCGAACAGCAACCAGACGATGAGCAGATTGGTATGCACCATGCGAGCCACGTTGAACGGAATGGCCGGGAACAGAAAATCGCCCCAGATATACTGCAACCCCATGATCAGGCCGAACAGGATTTGCCCGACGAACAGACCTATGGCTGCAATGAAATACAGCTTCGCAACCGATTGTGATTGATATTTCATGAGCTTACCCCTTTTAACCCTGAATGTTTGGCGGCCAGTTGCTGGTATTCACGCCACTGACATATTTCAGGAACTGGGCAACATCTTCCAGTTCCTGATCGCTTAGATTGAACTGGGGCATGCTGCGGCGACCCGGAATACCATTGACCGGGCGACCCTTGATGAAGCCCTTGATGGCATCGGTAGATTTCCCGAAGCGGAGATAGACATTGCCCAGCTCTGGCGCAAAATAGGCGCCCTCGCCCAGCAGTGTGTGACAGCCAATGCAATCATGCTCTTCCCACACCAGCTTGCCCCGGGCGACGCTTTCGGTCAGATTCTCGTGGTTGTCCCGTTTGGGAAATTCCTGATGCGACTGATACGTCAACGCAAGAAACAGCAGGAAGAAAAACAGACTCCCCCCATAATAGATGTTTCTCGCCATACTTTTGGTGAATGTTTCACTCATGGGCATGCCTCCGCTTGTAGAATTCAGCGCGCAAACTAAACAAAGGCTAATATACATGCCTTGACCTGAATCAAGGTATTGCGGGATTCGCAGATAATGTTGCGCAAACCTGATCTGGCTCAAGTGAACCTCCCAACCGGCGCCGGATTCGACTATATTAACGGCCGGACCAATGGACAGCTGATCCCCGACCGTCACCGCCATGATCGAAACTTTACTGCAATACCCGTTTCTGCAATATGCGCTGATCGCCGGCCTGCTGGCCAGCATCGGCTGCGGCGTGGTGGGCGCCTGGGTGGTGGTCAAGCGCATAGGCTTCATGGCTGGTGGCATTGCCCACGCGGCGCTGGGCGGCATGGGCATGGCGCAGTACTACGGCGTCTCGCCGCTGCTGGGAGCCACCGCCGCCGCGCTGTTGAGCGCCCTGCTGATCGGCTGGATACGCCTGCGCTACCGCCAGAATGAAGACACCCTGATTGCCACGGTGTGGGCCGCCGGCATGGCGGTGGGCATCCTGTTCATCAGCCAGACACCCGGCTATAACGTCAGTCTCACCCGTTATCTGTTCGGAAACATACTCATGGTGTCGCCGGCCGGGCTGAAACTCATG
>JALXFQ010000246.1 GCA_027067235.1 Gammaproteobacteria bacterium | reverse complement strand
CAGTTCGAAGCGAAAGAATACATGGTGATTGCCTCGCAGGTGGTCATCGACATGCTGCTCGACGAGGAGTCCAGCAGTCTGGCGGATTTGCAGGACTTTATCGGTAAACCCATCCGCTTGCAGGTGGAGCCTTCCTACCACCAGGAGCAGTACGACGTGGTGCTGCTGTAGCCGTCATTGTGAAACCGGGTTCAATGGGCGGATCCGGGAGAACAGCTTGTTTCTGTTTGTTGCCAGTCTGCTCCATCCATCAACGTCGTATAGGCGTCATTACCAAAGTACAGCGAAAGAGCGCTAATCAGCGGCATGAACAGTATGCCTATGCCTCTTAATATGGATACTGTGCCTTGGACCGCAATAGCATCGCTGAACAGCTTCGAGTCCAGAGGTGGAAAATACCCCGTTTTCAGCGTTTTTATTCCCGTTCTGGCGAACAGCAGTGACCACGCCAGCACCGCCAGCGGCAGCCCGTAGCAAACCATAAATAACTGTATCTTTATCGCATTCTGACCGAGGATTTCGACGCACTGAGGCTGCTCCAGCTGCTGGAACCAGAACGAATACGCGCTGAACAGGACCATCAGAATTATCCAGGGCAGGGCTTTCAGCAGGCTGGTTTTCCTGTCGCCGCGGACAATGACCGCCTGAGCCTTTTGCGGATAATCTTTCAGCCGTTGCTCCAGGGACGGGGAATGCCCGACCAGGGATCTCTTCTCTTTCGGCAACCTGAACCAGGCTATGATCCCGGCTAGTCCAAAACCGACACCCAGCCAGAGAAAAAACTGGCTGGTCATGAGCGCATCCTGAGTCTGTTGTTTCTGGTCATCATGTCATGAATAGCTGATGCCAGGGAAATTGCAAAGAGCTGCAGCACACCGCATCTGACCGGTGAAAAATCATGCTGTTTCATTCAGGCTCTGTTAAGTATTGCCCCGCCATAGTACGTCCGTGTTTTAACCAAGGAGATGTACCATGAAAATGTCGAAAAACCTGTTGCTGGTGTTCGGACTGCTGTTTGGCATGTCGGCCTACGCCGATCACTATCCAGAACCGCTGGTCGATGTGGAAATCATCACTGACGGTGATGAAGCGCCCATGTTCGACGCCGATTTGCCGGAAAAATCCGGTGTCCAGCGTTACTATGCCCTGGCCACCAAAGGCGAGCGTTACAGCCTGAGAGTCAGCAATAACAGCGCCAGGCGCATCGGTGTGGTCATCGCCGTGGATGGCCGCAACATCATCAGCGGCAAAAAATCCCATCTGCGTTCCAGCGAACGCATGTATATACTGCGACCCTGGCAAACCGCGGAGTATACGGGATGGCGCAGCAGCAAGAATCGCGTAAACCGGTTCTATTTTACTGAATCCGCCAATTCCTATGCCGAGGCCTGGGGCGACCAGACCGCCATGGGTGTTATTGCCATCGCTGCTTTCAAGCCGAAACGCGTCAAGCAGAAACACGTGTTGCCGTATCAGCGCGATCATAAAAAGGGCAGGCATCATTCCAGATCGTTTAAAAAGGCGCCAACGGCCGAATCAGATTCAGCGGGAACGGGCTGGGGTGAAAGTGAGTGGTCACCGTCCCGTATAGTCAAATTCAACCCGCGCAAGCGTCCGGCGCAAAAAATCTTCATCAAATACGAATGGCGCGCCAGCCTGTGCCAGCGCGGCCTGCTGGATTGTTACCAGTATAGCGATGAGCATCGTCACAACCGCTTCTGGCCCGACGATGATCTGGGTTACGCGCCATCGCCGTTCCTGCTGCGCAAGCTGCGCTGGTTTTATTAAGCGCGGGGCGTAGACCCCGGAAATACGCCCCCCTCCCTCGAGGGAGAGGGGTGGGTAGGACGAGTCCGGCTGTCCTTACAACTCAAAATTCTCGTCATAAGGCTTTTCGCCCTTGACCACCGGCAAGGTCAGCGCATTGCCCCAGTGTGACCAGCCGCCGTTGTACAGCTTGACGTGTGAATAGCCCAGCGACTTCAGCTGCATGAACGCCAGACCCATGCGGAAGCCATCGTGGCAGTAGATGTAAATGGTTTTGTCTTTGGGTATGGACTGATACATGGCGGCCAGTTGTTGCGGGCTTTTCCAGGTCTGGCTCTGGCCGTCCGTGCCGTCGAGGCTGACGATATTGATGGCGCCGGGGATATGGCCACCGCGCACGGCGTGTTTGATTTCCTCGCCGGTGTAATGGCTATGCGGGCGGGCGTCGAGCAGCACAATGTCCGGGTCGCGCCGCGCCAGCACATCGCTGTAAACATCGGTCCATTCCACGAACAGGTTCTTGTTGGCGGGTTTCAGCGTCACATTGCCCGGTTTGCGCGTGACCGGCGTTTTTTCCAGCTCGTTGAAATTGGTCCAGTCTACCGTGCCGCCATTGAGCAGCTTTACGCGGCTCATGTCGAAGCCGTACAGTTGCAGCAAAAAGTAAACGCGCGAACTCAGCGCAGTGCGCGAGTCATCATACAGGACGATGGTGGAGTCATTGTTCACGCCCCAGCGCCGCAGGGTTTTCTCGAAGGCGTCTTTCGACGGAAAACGCATCAGCGGGCTGGCGTTGTTGTCGCCCAGGTCCCTGAAGCGCTGCACCTGCACCGCGCCGGGGATATGGCCGACAGTATAGTAACGATGGGGGTAATAACGCGTCTCTAGCACTACGGTTTTCGGGTCGTCGATGCGCTCGGAAAGCCAGTCGGCGTCCACCAGAAAATCCGCCGCGGCGAAGGCCAGCCGGGATGCGAACAGCAGGCCCAGCAACAGCCAGGCTCTGGTGAGTGATTTCATGAGGTTTCTCCATTGATGGTTTGTCGGGTTTTGTTGTTGGAAAGCGGAAAAGACAGCAGCCAGGCGGTCAGCACGAAGGCCGTGGACCACCACAGGCAGCCGACCAGCCCCCGGGTTTGATAGGCCCAGCCGGAAAGCACCGTGCCGGCCAGCCGCCCGCCGGCGTTGGCCATGTAGTAAAAGCCCACGTTCATGGCCACCTTGTCGCGTTCGGACCAGGCGACGATGAGATAGGAATGCACCGCCGAGTTGAGGGCGAAGACGATGCCGAACAGCGCCAGCCCGACGATCAATACCAGCGCCGGGCTGTAACCCTGCATCAGCGCAACGGCGATACCGGCGGGAAACAGCGCGAGTATGAAAGCCCAGCGCCGGGCGTCGCGGCCATCCGGCCCTGCGCCGTCGTGTTCCTTGCGGAAAAAGCGCGGCGCGCTGGCCTGCACCATGCCGTAGCCGATAATCCACAGCGCCAGGAAGCCGCCGGTCTGCGTGAAGCTCCAGCCCAGCGTTTCCTGCAGAAACACCGGCAGCGCCACCACGAACCAGATATCACGCGCGCCGAACAGGAAAAACCGCGCAGCGGACAGCCAGTTGATGGCGGGCGTTTTCGAGAAAATGTGCTTGAATTTGGCCCTGGCCCGGGTTTTGCCGATGTCGCCGGGCAACAGGATCAGGGTGGCGACGAAGGCAGCGAACACCAGTCCTGCCAGCAGGAATAGCGCGTGGCGAAAACCCACCGCCGCCAGCAGAAAGCCGCCGAGAAAATAGCCCACGCCCTTGAGCGTGTTCTTCGAACCGGTGAGTATCGCCACCCAGCGGAACAGCCGCGAGTCCTGGTTGCCGTCGCCTTTCGGCAGCATCAGCTTGACGCTGGCCTTGGCGCTCATTTTGTTGAGGTCTTTGGCAATGCCCGACAGGGCCTGCGCCGCCATGACAAAGGGCACGCTCAGCCACGACGCGGGCGCGGTAAGCATAAGCAGGGCAAATACCTGCAGCGCCGTACCCAGCTGCATGGTGCGGTTGAGGCCGATGCGCGCGCCCAGCCAGCCGCCCACCAGATTGGTCACCACGCCAAAAAACTCGTAAAACAAAAACAGCGTGGCGATGGCAAAAGGCGTATAGCCGAGCTGGTGGAAATACAGCACCACCAGCATGCGGATAGCGCCGTCAGTAAGGGTGAACGCCCAGTAATTGGCCGTAATGACCAGATACTGGCGCAGTCCGTTCATGGCGGCTTCAGCAGCAACTACCGCCGCTGCAGCAATTGTCGCCGGACGCGGTCAGCCAGCCGGCGACGGTCTTTTTGTCGGGTACGCCGCCAGCATGAGCCACCTTGCCGTCGATCACCACGCCGGGCGTAGACATGATGCCGTAAGACATGATCTCGCCCATGTCCTCGACTTTCTCCAGATTGACCTCGATGCCGTTCTCTCTGGCCACGTCTTCAATCAGCTTGTAAGTGGCCTGGCAGTTTGCACAACCTGACCCCAGAATCTTGATTTCCATTTTCTTTCCTCGATGCAGCAGGGCGTATCGCGCCCTGCGGGAACAGTTATTATTTCAGTCCGGCCGCCTTGAAGATCTTTGCCGCAGGGCAAAAGCCGGTAAAAGCGGACTGAAACAGATTGGCGCCAACAACCGCGGTTAGCCATAGCCAGCTTACGTGGCTCATGTCTATCTGGCCGGTGAAGTGCGCCAGCGCCAGACTCAACATGACCATGAAACCGGCCATGGCGTTTACTGCGGAATTGATAGTCATTGTTTACTCTCCTGTTGGATGTGTAGGGGTTTGCATATTATACGACATTAGCAGCAGGACTGGCCGCCGGCGGTTGACGTGCAGCAGGCTTCTTGCGTTTTCGGCTCCGGCCTGCCACCTGCCGCGGCCTCGTCAAACATCACGTCCAGCTTCTGCGCCGCCTCGTCGCGGATATGCCGGGCGATCTCGATTACCGCGTCGATCTGGTTCTCCGGCACGCCCAGACCGCGCAGCCGCTCGAGCTGGCACTGGCCCATGGCCGGATGGTTGCTGGCGATGCCCGCCGCCAGCGACACCATGGATACGATGGCGCTGTGCAGTTGGGGTTGTTCGTTGCTCATGTCGTTTTTTTTCCTCTCTTGTTCACAGTACCGATTTTGAGGCTTCAGGTTAAAGGCTACAGGCCTGAGGGGCGCGGGCCACTCTGCCATGACAGGTTGAATCATCCCGGCGTTAGTATTCGCGCCGCTAACGCCTCCAGTCTCAACCCTGAATAAAGTTAAACCCCCACCCCACCAGCGTAAACGCCACCGCCAGCACCGAGGCGTAAATCGCCAGCGCCGGCCAGCGGATGACTTTGCGCAAAATCAGCATTTCCGGCAGCGACAGGGCGGCGATGCTCATCATCAGCGCCAGTACCGTACCGATGGCCACGCCCTTGCCGAGCATGGCTTCGGCGATGGGGATGACGCCGGTGGCGTTGGAATACAGCGGCACGCCCAGCAATACAGCCACCGGTACGGTGTACCACTGGCCCTTGCCTCCCAGGTGTTGCTCCACCCATTCCTGCGGTACAAAGCCGTGAAACAATGCCCCCAGCGCGACACCAGCAACCACCCATTTCCAGATGCGGCCGACGATTTCCTTCACTTCGCCCACGGCATAGCGGTGGCGCGCAGCCAG
>JALXFQ010000245.1 GCA_027067235.1 Gammaproteobacteria bacterium | reverse complement strand
TCAGCCGGGTTGCTGGCGGCCGACGTATCAGTCTGGGTCTCTGCTGCTGGCGCGTTGCCGCTGGCGGCGGGTGCGGCGCCGGTTTCAGTGGTATCGGCAGGGTTTGCGCCAGCGGAAACAGGGCCGGCATTCGCGTTGTCGGCGGGTTCCTGGCCTTCGCTGTTGATGTCGTCAGTGGCCTGATCCAGGTCTGCGGTGCTGCTGGCGGGCGCGGCGGGCGGTGCTGACGCCGGGCTGGCGTGGCCGCTGTCGGCGGGCCGGGTGTCTGCTGCGGGGCGGGGGCCGGGTGTATCGGCACGGGTGGCATCCGCCGCTGCTGGCGCATCTGCTGGCTGTGCGGCATGCGCTTCGGCTGCCGTGGCAACGCCCGCGCCATCGAACATCAGACGCGGCTCCAGCACGGTCAGCTCGCTTACCCCGGCCAGGCCCAGGGGTTTTTGTTCCGGCGCCCTGGCATGACTCTCGTTTATCTGTTTCCTGTTGTTACCCTTTGCGCCCGCTGGTTTCCGAAATACCATAGTCCTTTGCTCTCTTCCAGTTCCGTTCAGAAGTCTTGCGGCGCCAACGCCGCCCCCATGCGAAACCGCGAGCCAGAACTGGCTCCCGACCTCCTCTGGTAAATAGACCATCTGCCGGTAAAGTCCAGAATCAAACTCCCTTTCTTCTCAACAGGCGAATCTTTTTTTCACTAGTTAAATATTAGCATTAATTACGATATGTAAGCAACTGTAATTATTAGACTCTTGACGCTATGACTTTAGTTATATGTCAACCAGGCCATCAACAGGCCGATAGACATTCGCGGCGCCGAGTGCAGCGGCGCCCCTCCGGAAAAAGCACTTTGCACACCGCTTAATCCAGACTCATTTGATCCAGCGCCGCAACCAGTTCCTGCCTGGCGACGGTCAGGGAGTCCATGGCATTCAGCTGACGCACGAGACGACCGTCGCCGGCCTTCTCCAAACCAGCATCAGCTTCGGCGTTGAAGGCTTCCAGGCTTGATTGCAACCGGTCGAGTTCCGGATCCAGCGCCGCCACATGCTGCGGAACCGAACTGACTCTGGAAGCTACTGCGGAACCCAGCACCCGTTCTGCCCGTTGCTGCTGTTCGCCGTTGACATGGCGCAGCAGACCTGGCCGGCCATCGGCGTAGGACACGACGTTATCTTGCCGGCTGTTGCCATATTGTGCTTCGATTTTCTCCCACTGATCGGTCACGGTGAGATGAATATACTGGTGAATTTCAGTGCCGTAGTACCATTCATCGCCGTAGCGCCAGTTACCGTCCGGATCGATGCCGATCATGCGGTGCTGCGGCTCGATGCGCTGATTGACCATATCGCCGAAGTTGCGCGTGTCATGGGGATTGATGCCCGCCAGCTCCAGCCCGCCCCTGTGACCGGGGCCGGACAGTACGTTCTGGTCCACGGCGGGGAAAGGCCCCTCATCCGGCGCTGGCTCGGGCGAAGGTCTGCCACCGTGCGATACGCCGCCATGATGAACGCCAACCGGTCGCGGCGGCGCTGGCGGAGGCGCCTGATAGCCGAAATCCTGATCCAGATTACTGTCGCCGGCGGTCAGTTCAATCACCGCAGAAGAATTATTCCCGCCATCCGGGTCGACCGTATTATGCCCGCGCAGCGAGGCCGGCAGAGTGGTTTCGTCCACGGTCACCACATAACTGCCGCCAGGAATATCCTCGAACAGATACTGGCCGTTGGCATCGGTTTCAACGGTTATGCTGACCGGATTGCCGTCAAGGTCGGTGCCGGTCAGCGTTACCGTAACGCCGGCAATGCCCTCGCCATTGTCCGCAGAGCCGTTGTGATTGCGGTCTTCGAAAACGGTATCGCCGATGG
>JALXFQ010000244.1 GCA_027067235.1 Gammaproteobacteria bacterium | reverse complement strand
GAGGATGTTTCATCCCGCCAGCAAGCCGCGGCGGCGCATGATCGCCAGGCCGCTGAAGCAGTGTGTGCCACGGTGATGCAGCACGTGGGGGAGGATCGCCTGCTGGATTTCGCCGGTGCCGAAGAGTTGGCGCGCGACTTGCGCCTTATGCGGCTGGACCGGCGCCTGATGCTGGATCTGGAGACTGTCGCCCAGGGTGATGTGCGCTTCCTGCGGCGTCAGCGGAGACTGTTGATTGCCACAACCATTGTTCCCGGATCCATGTTCAAGACCCTGTGGGATTCACCGAATTCTGGCGCGTTCATTGAGCGAATGAAAGCCGAAGGAGTGCATGAACAGACCATCAAGCTGCTAGAAGGCGAAATCAGGCGACAATTTGATTTGGTGGCCCGGCGCGCAACGGCTTATGGTGGCACACCAAAGGCACTGGACCAAAGCGTGCGCAACCACCTGATGGAAGTGCGTGAATACGAACGCATCACTGGGGCTTTTATTCTGGCAAAAGAAGGGCTGGTGCACCACCTGGTGCATAAATTCTCCCAATCCGGTATCCCGATTGATGACCTGAAAGGCGTCGCCCGTGAGGCTTTGGTGGATCGCATTGAATCCCATGACCCGCGCCTGGGTCTGGCCTTTTCGACACACGCTTCCATTCGCATTAACGGGGCACTGATTAACTACCAGGAAGATGTGCACCGGGTGTCCAACCACATGACCCGCACCCAGTATCGTGTGCAAGAGAAAGTGCGCCAGGTTAAAAACGCCCTGTATCAAGAGCTGGAAACCGACAACATCCCTCTGGAGCTAATTGCCAAACGCGCCGAGCTGGATTTGTCAGTTGTGCGCGATATTGAGATGGCCGGATACACCATTTCAGCCGAAACCATCAACGGCGAAGATCAGGAGATCAAGGACACCCTGGCTGCCGCTGATGACACCTACAGAGATTCACAACGCAGCGGGGCTGCGTTTTTCCAGGCCGTCATTGCCGGTCGCTCCCTGGCTGATCTGACAATGGCTGAAGAGCGGCTTTTATCTCTGCGGGACGAATTCCCGGACATTTCCGTTGCCAAGGCGGCTGAGGAACTGGGGCTTTCCGAGCTGGAATGCGCCATCACCGAAAAGCGCGCGCTGGAAAAAGTCGTACACGGGGTGACCGCGCCCATGCCTGCCAGGCAACGCGCTGAAAGCCGGGCCATGGCGCGTTCTTACATTATTGACGCTTTCCGTGATGCGCTGGATGAAATTCGGCCCAACTTGCCCCGGGTGGAGATTGCCGGGCATCGCTGGGTGAATGCCACTGGCGTGAATGACATTACTGTGGCCGATGCGCTTTTTCTGGACGAGCCGGCAGTGGTTGGTAATGCCCTGGACGAAGCACCGGCATTATATCTGATCAACACCAGCGGTGATGCTGCTGAGCGTTTCAGTGACCTGGTGTCTGGGGCTGGGCTGGCCACCGAAGCCCGAACCTCCGCCAGTGGCGTTTATCACATGGAGCCATTGCCGCCTTTGTACAGCGCAGCAGGCGTGGTGCGCAATGCCTGTCACATTGACCCGTCAGCCCGCGTGGAGCAGCCGGCCAACACCACCGCAGGACCTCAGATTTCCCTTTTTTGACACACACTTTCACACACCGGAGAACCCCCTTGATGCAATTAAACCCCACACCCCCTTTACCCACGGCTGAAGAGCAGATTCTTGGCGAACGTATTGACACCAATGTGGGTCGTTGTCAGCAAATCTGGTTGCAATCACCCCAGGCCGTTGCCCATATTTGCCAACAAGCGAATGAAAAGTTCCGCCGTCACGGCAACTTTAATGGTTTTGTGGCGCGCATCAACGGCATGCCCAGGGATCAGCGAAA